>WGED01000580.1 GCA_015492915.1 Cyclobacteriaceae bacterium | reverse complement strand
TGACTATACCGATTATGTGCTGGAGGAACTCGGTTATGGCGATGAAAACGATGTGATTAAATAGAAATAAATTGTAATCAAATTAATTTTACTCATATGAAAACTAAATGGATTTTTATTCTCATTCTTCTGGCAGCATTTTCAGTAAAGGCCCAGGATGAAACAATTAAAATAGGATACACTAATGCGGAGTTTATCCTGAGCAACATGCCGGAAGCCAAGCAGATCGAAGCCGATCTTAAAGCTTACGAACAACAACTGGCAGCTCAATTGGAATCGAAGACAAAGGATTTTCAAACCAAGGTGGAAGAATTTCAGCGAAACGCAGAAAATATGATCCCTGAGGTGAGGGCTGACAAGCAGCAGGAACTGCAAAACCTGCAGCAGTCTATCGAGAAATTCAGGATGGATGCACAGGCAGCATTGCAGAAGAAGCAAGGCGAACTGTTACAGCCTGCTTATGACAAGATTCAGAAAGCGATTGACAAAGTGGCTGAGGAAAACGGATATACTTTTATCCTCAATTCGGGACATCCGGAAATGGGACTGAATATTATTCTTTTTGCAAAAGAAGAGCATAATATTTCAAACCTTGTCTTCAAGGAGCTCGGTATTGAGCCTCCTGCACCGGCAACAGGCGAAAATTAGAAAATCTTTATAGCCCCTTTTGAGGGGCTTTTTTATTTTGGGGGTTCATGGATTTTAAGCTATTTTTCGGTTACCAGACATAAGAGGGGGCGACCCTTTATTATTGGCAGAAAAATCGGTGATTTCTCATGAATTTCTGTTTATCGTTTTCTTTAACAACAACTCAACATGGTCATTCCGCCTTTTCTTAAAACCGGTGATAAAGTCGGGGTGGTGGCTCCGGCCAAAAAGGTGAACAAGGACAATACCCTGAAAGGGATTGACATACTGAAATACTGGGGATTTGATGTCGTAACAGGTGATCATGTATTTGCCTCGCATTACCAGTTTGCCGGCACCGATGAGGATCGGGCAGCCGATCTGCAGGCAATGATCGACAACCATGAGATCAGGGCGATTTTTATGGTGAGAGGGGGTTATGGCACCACGAGGATTATCGACAGGATTAATTTTGACAGTCTGAAGAATCACCCGAAATGGCTCATCGGGTTCAGCGATATCACTGCCTTGCACCTTCATCTTTTCGATCTTGGCATTGCAAGTCTCCATGCACCGATGCCAACATTTTTTTATGCTTTATCAAAAGACTCCCTCGAAAGGCTTCACTCCACTATTACCGGCAATGTCGGGGAGCTTAAGGTAGTGCCTCATGCGCAAAACCGTGTTGGGATAGCCTCTGGCAAGCTGACTGGCGGCAATCTCTCGATCATATGCCATACCATCGGTACTGATTCTCAGATCAAAACAGACGGCAACATTCTTTTTATTGAAGATGTTGATGAGTCGCTTTATCACCTGGACCGCATGATGGTGCAATTAAAAAGAGCCGGGCTGTTAAACAAACTTGCCGCGTTGATAGCCGGTCAGTTTACCAAAATGCACGATGACAAGGACGATCCTTTTGGGAAAAATGCTAATGAGGTCATAATGTCTCATGTGGAGGAATATGATTATCCTGTAGCTTTCAATTTTCCTATAGGTCATACCTCCCGGAATTTTGCCGTACCCATCGGGATGGAAATGACGCTGGAGGTGAGTGAGGGGGGGGCTGTGTTGTCAGGCAAATAGAAATCCGGCAGCCAGGCCTCCGAGGATGATGAAAGGTGGAGGAACTTTGGTAAACATCAACAGCAGGAAAGTGGAAATGATCATCGACATATTGATAAAATCCGGTTTAAGCGGTTGAAAAAGGAGGAATGCCGCGGCGATCACCATGCCTGAACTGGCCGCATTGATCCCTTCGAGTGATGCTCTGACGATGCGGTACTTTTTTAGCTGATCCCAAAACCTGATTACAAAAAATATAAAAAAAGTGCCTGGCAGAAAAATACCGAGTGACGCCAGAAAACTACCAAGCACCTCACCCAGTATACCGTACTCCCTCATCGATAAGGCTCCGATATAAGCTGTGAAAGAAAAGACAGGCCCTGGCACTGCCTGTACCGCAGCGTATCCGGTCAGAAATTCCTGAGAGGAAAGATAGTCCTTGAATTCCACAAATTCAGTGTAGAGTAGCGGGATCAGTACCTGGCCACCGCCGAATATCATACTGCCGTTACGGTAAAAATTTTCCAGCAGCCTGATAGGCAATAATCCGGTGATATTACCGACAAGGGAAATAACAACAAACACAGCAGCCCACAAAATGAAATTGGACCAATCGATTTTCAGTTTTTTATCCCTTTCCAAAGGGTGCTCTTTGAATTTGAGGGCTGTAAGGGCACCTCCGCCTGCCAGTAAAAAGGGGAAGACCCATGGTGATTTGAGCATAAACGACACGATGGCCGAAATGATCATGATCGAACCGGCCTCATAGGTTTTGACAATCTTGGAGCTGATGATGTATGCGGCATAGGCCACAAAGCCTACGGCGATGGGGTGTAAAAATCGAGTAAAAGTCATGGATGCATTGATATCGTCGAAGTGCGACATCGTAACACCAATCACGGTCATAATGACAAAAGCCGGGAAGACCCAAACTGCCAGGGTGAGATAAGCCAGCAGCGGTCCACCGATTTTAAATCCGATAGCGGTGATTGTCTGGGTGGATGTAGGCCCCGGCAGTATCTGGCAAAGCGCATTCAGTTCGATGAGTTCCTCCTCCGTGAGATAAGCTCTTTTTTTCACCATTCTCTTCAGAAGCATAGCCAGGTGTGCCGATGGCCCGCCAAAAGCGCCGACGGCGATCACGAATACATCTTTGAGAAAAATGAAATATCTTATCCTTTTTACCAACAGTCAGCAAACTTTAAGAGACATATTCAGTTTATTACTTATCATTTAAGATTCATTGAAGTTATAAAAAAATTCAATACATCATTTGAAATCATTAAAACGCATGAGATTGCGCCCATTTTTATGGCTGTCTGGCAATCAGCAATTCAGCGGGGCGTAAAATAGTTTTAACAGCAACTCAAATATTTTTCAAACAAATAATTACAATCAGATGAAAACAATGAAACCATTAACAGGAATTCTTTTAGTTGTTCTGGCTTTATTCAGTTACGACCGGGTCAATGCCCATTGCGAGATACCGTGTGGCATCTATGCTGATTCGGTGAGGATATCCCTCATCCGTGAAGACATCAAAACCATCGAAAAATCGATGAATCAGATTGTGGAATTGTCGAAAGAGTCTTCGCCAAACTACAATCAACTCGTGCGCTGGGTGATGAACAAGGAGGAGCATGCCAAGAAAATCCAGGAGATCGTCAGTCAGTACTTCCTGCATCAGCGAATCAAGATCGTTGATCCTGCTCAAAAAGAAGCTTATGCAAAATATCAGAAACATCTCACGCTGTTGCATCAAATATCGGTGTATGCTATGAAATGTAAGCAATCAACCGATCTTCAATGGGTAGAGAAGCTCAGGGCTACGGTCGATGAATTTGAAAAGGCATATTTTCATACCCATAAGCATTGACGAAAAAATATGATCAAAACTCTCTTAAAAGGCAACCATTCCGGCTGCCTTTTTTATTGCGTTCAGGTACTCGCGAAAAGTCTCAAACCGGAGTGCTTTGGGGATTGAGCGGGGATGCCTATGAAAAAACCGCCATTTTCTCATGATCCCTCAGGCACATATTTGACCGATGCATCAGCGATCAAAGAAAATGGCATTGGCGAGCAGTAGCTTACCGTTTTGCCAAAAAGCTCTGAACAGAGGGTCATCCACAAAATATACCACCTTGCCACGGCCACGGTGCTCTACACCAAACACGAGGCTTTCGGGAAGTTTATCCTTCGACTCGGTCCCGACAAAGCCTGCTATGGCCTTGCCTCCGGCAGGTATGTAACCCACGTTCCAGCCGTCCTTCAGGAATTTGTAGGATTGGTTGCTTGTTTTCAGTGTATAATATTCTTTTCCGTAACCGAACGCGAGCGGATGCGTGTTATCCAGTTCGAGCCGGATGATGCCCCCCCGTATGAATTTTTTAATATTTTCCCGTTCGTCGTCGGCATAGGGGTACAGTACCGGCTTTTCTTCATTTTCCTCTTCTTTGTCCTTGTTTTTTTCAAGGGAGAATTTCTTTTCGCCTGTAAAACCACGGATGGCATTGCCAAACAGAATGACTGTTCCGCCCCCTTTCACCCATTTGTCCAGTTTATTAAATCCATCCTCATTCTGCAGGTCTCCATAGCCGCCCGAGGCGAGGATCAGTACATCATAATCATCCAGATCGATATATGAGAACGTGGTTTTTTCAATAATATCGAACCGGGCTGAAGTCTCCTGCTCAAGAAAATACCAGATCTCTCCAAAATTCAAAGAAGAAATTCCCTCCCCGGCCAGCAGGGCGATTTTCGGATTTTTAAGATAGTGAATCTTTTCGGATCCGAGGTCGAAAGGCGATGTTTCAGCTCCGCTGTACACCGGGACCAGGTTCCTGTTTTGTTCTTCAGCAAGTTTCAGCAGTATAGATTTATACTTTTCCCATTGCTTTTCATTGTCATAACGTGTGATGACCAATGAGCCGGCATTGAATTTTTTGCCCTTCAGATCAAAAGGCCTGTTAGCGTAATTGACTTTGACACCATTTTGCAGAATAACATTCAGAAACTTAGCGTCTATGATACTGGTCCAATTTAGCAAAAAGGCATAGACTTCCTTTTCAGGCATTGGGATTTCAGCCTTTTTTGCCTCATATTCTTTGGCATCCAGCTTGCCGTCGTAACGCCAGGCGTTAAGCCCGTATACGAACGGTAGCGACCACGCTGTGATGTCATAAGTGAGTGAATCTGCCAGCCTTGTATTTCGCTCAAATAATACTTTTGCCAGTACCGCTTTGGGCTGATCCAAAGGCACCAGGATATCATTTTCACTGACGGTCACTTCTTCCTGCACATCCCGCGCATAAGCGTAAGCTTTTACCCGTTTTGATGCAGCACACATCTTATACTGTATCCTGTTTTTGTCAAGCAGGCTTACAAGCTCATTGACCTCATCTGTTTTGTCGTTTTTTAAAACCACATACCCCTTCCCGGCACCGTGGCCATGAAAAAAGGCTGAAAATTCATGCGTCAGTTTACTACGGTTTTCATAAGAAGCCTCAATAGTTGCGATGGAAGCGGTAAAGTGCATATCAATCCTGTCGGCAAGTGTTAGGGTATCGCCTCTGCGCGTTTTCACAGCAAGGCCAGCCATAGAATGACCGGGCATTTCGTAAGTCATTCCGATGGCGCCATTGAATGTGGGATAGGTGTCGCCATAACCGGGATACAGCAAGTCAAAGGATTCTCTCGTGAAATAAAGCCAGCCCTGCTCGTCAAAATATCTGGCGTTGTTCTTTCCGACAATATCCTGAAATTCCTTTTGCCACTTCGTAATGAGCTGATGTTGAGGCTCGGCTGCCGGCGCAAAATAATACCGGCTGTTGAAAAATTGCTCGTGAAAGTCCACATGAACATGCGGTAGCCATTCATTGTAAAGTTTTACCCGCTGCCGTGATTCGACCTGCGTTTGCCATACCCAGTCCCTGTTCAGGTCAAACAGATAGTGGTTTGAGCGCCCTTGTCTCCAGCCTTCATGGTGCTCCCAGCTATTGATATCAGGGTTTGGCCTGACAGCGGCAACCTGGTTATACCAGTTTACATAGCGATCCCTCCCGTCGGGGTTGAGGCAAGGGTCGATGATGACCACTACGTGCTCAAGCCATTGCGCATACTTTTTGTCCGTGGCCAGGGCGTACGCCACCTTCATGGCTGTTTCGGTAGAATTGGCTTCATTCCCATGGACATTATAACTGAGCCATACAATGGCAATATCATCATCCTGAATTTCCCCGTTTTCCAGGCCTGCCCGCCTGAGATTATTTTTCCTGATCTCTTCCAGATTGGCCAGGTTCTTCGGAGAGGATACATAAGCTACCAAGAGATCCCTCCGCTCATTGGTTGTGCCGTATTTATAAAGTCTGACTTTTTCGGAATTATCTGCTATATGTGCAAAGTAATCCACTACCAGATGATGATAGGTAAAGTGTCGCCCGAGGGGATAGCCCAGAAACTCCTCCGGGGATTGAATGGTTTGTGAATAGCTTGTGGCATTGATCCCCCCGGAGAGCAACACGAATAGTAAAAATCGATAAAATCTCATAGCATTCAGTTTCATGGTGCAATATCAGCAATGATATTAAAGGTTTTGTTTGAAGAAGCAATTTTCCGGCAAAAAATAAAATTTGAAGATCATTACAAAGCGCAGGTGGATTAAGATAGGATTTTGGTTATTCTCTTCCGGTTGTATTTTCCAACTTTTCATCCGGTTTGGTAGTCTTTACATTAATAAGCCTTTCACATCAGCCCGTAAGACAACCGGATTTCTTAAAACCAACGTGTTACCTTACCGCGTTATACTTTATATAATATTGAGAATTAAATTATCGGATATCAGGCATGGATTAATTGCCAAATAATCGTAATATACTGATATGCAACATTTTAACTATGAATATTTAACTTAAACTTTAATTGGAGTTTGCTGTAATAAATTTTAACATAATCAAGAACTTTTTCTCAAAATGACTCAAAAAAGTCATTTTCTTATATATTTGTAATGATTAAACTAATGCTTCATGACGAGTGAGGAAAAAAAGGCGTTTTTATTACTGAAATCCGTGATTTTTCACTACCACGGATTGGATGAAGACGAGCAGAGAATTCTAAACGAAACAGCTAAAAAATATAATGCGGAGGAAGAGCTAAAATGGGCCAATGAGTTCATTGCCAATGATTATATCTCTGCCTTCGAGCGCGCACGTGAATATCTGAACAAGGTGATCGGCAGGCTCGACAAGGAAAAGCGGCTCAGCTACCTCGACATGGTATGGAGGGCTAATAATCAGAAGGGATACATTACCGAAATGGAAGCCACTGCCATGCTCAAGCTGGCCAAAGACTGGAAAGTGGAGGATGAGCTGATCGAGCTGGTGAAAAAATGATCAAAATTTCATAGAAAAATAATATGCCCCGCAAGGGGCTTTTTATATCCTTCTCCGGAATTGGCGATTAATCTCATTCTGTTTTTTTCAACCCAAAATTCTCAATAACCTTTCTATTCCGAGCTTAAATTACTTCAAAATCAGGCACTTCGTTCACGTTTGACTCGTCACCATAAAAGTACATTATGCCTCCTCATCAAACGTGCTGATTTTCTTCCCGCCCTGGCGGGACAAGTTGTACTTTAACCTCTCATTACGAAATCCCGGTGAGAATTTTGGGTTCAATTTTTTTGAGTATGATAATAACATAAAAAAAGCCTCGGATCTCCGAGGCTTTTGATTTTTATTTTTTCTTAATTGACTATTGAACTACACCTTCCAGGACATCTTTCATCGCCACACGCTTACCGTCTTTGTAAGGTACGATCCATGCATCGTTCACGCCCATTTCCCTCAGATACTTTTTGAAAGTATCGGCCTCCCAGTAGTCTCTGAATCGGCCAAGTGTGATCTTCTGAACACCATCCTCGTCGGTCTCTCCACTGAAATTGGGGTTGTTGTCAAAATATTTCGAAAGATCTTTGTTTCTGAAAGCACCGATCTGAACCTTGAAAACCACGCCTGAATCATCAACAGCTTGTGCGGCAGGTTGGGCTGCGGCTTCCTGCTTGGCCTTGGCTATGGCTTTTTTAGCTGCGTTTACCTGCGCTTCCATCTTCCTGTTTTTCTCAGTCAGTTCGGCGATCTTCGCGTCTTTTTCTCCGAGGGATGATTGGAGGCTTGATAACTGACCCTGGAGGCTGCTGACTTCGGATTTTAATGATGCGTTTTCTTCAAACATTCTTTTGAATTGCTCGGGGGAAGTCTTCTTAAGTTTTTTCTTCCACTCTTTCTTTTCTTTTTTTGTGAGTTGGGCTGAGGCTACGTTGACGGCTGATACACAAAATACTATTGCCAAGATGAATACGAGGTTTTTCATTTCAGTCGTTTTTTTAAGATTAATTATAAATTATTATTCGAAAGTACATAAATATTTTCTCAAATACCAAATAAAAAATTGTACTATTTCAAGCCAAAAATCACGTTAAGCGAATTTTATGGTGTTTTTTTAGCCCTCAGCCTCAGAATATTTCAATACCTCCCATAATACGTGGTATCAGTTGTATCCGATCCAAACTGCCACCACTAAAGCAATAGATCCGGCAATCCAGAGCTTGATAATAAGTGGAAATATGAATTTAAACCATTTGTCATAGGGTACTCCCGCAATGCCCAGAATGCCCATCAGTACGGCATTGGTCGGCACAATCATGTTGGTGAATCCATCACCGAACTGATATGCCAGCACGGCTATCTGGCGATGGATACCGGTGAGGTCGGCAATGGGCGTCATGAGCGGCATGGTGACATAAGCCTGGCCGCTGCCCGAAGGAATGAAAAAGTTTAACAGGCTTTGGAAAATGTACATCCCAATAGAACCCAATTCCGGTCCGGCTTTCTGAAGTGGTAATGACAGCCCGTACACGATGGTGTGCAACACCTGGCCTTCTTCAAGCAACAAGGCTATGGAACGTGCAAAACCGATCAGCAATGCCGTGACCGTAAGTTGGCTGGCTCCGACGCCGAAAGTTTTGGCAGCTTCGCTCGGATTCATTCTCGTGACGATGATTACCAGGATAGTAAGCCCGAAAAATACCGCACCGAGCTCGGTGAGGTACCAGTGCCAGTGGTAAATGCCATGAACGATAAGTCCCATAGCGGCGATAGTCATCATGAGGATAAGCCAGTGCATTCGCGTGAGTGGCGGGTAATCGGAACCTGGTTTGTGGATACTGCCGGCCTCCTGAATAAATCCCTTTGCCGGATCGCGCATGACTTTCATGGCATATTTTTGTACATGGTACCATCCTATCAGAAAGAACGGGATGAATAAAACAAGTCTGTACCACAAACCGGAAGTTGGCGGCAGACCGGCAATCTCCTGGGCTATCATGACCGTGAACGGATTAATAGCCGCCACACCATATCCGACGCCGTAGCCCACTACCATGATCCCTACCGCTGAAATGATGTCCATTTTCAAACCCAGACTCAGGGCTATCAGGATAGTGATAAAGGGAAGATACTCCTCTGCCACGCCGAGCGTACTCGACCCAACGGAAAACACAAGCATCGCCGCGATGATCAATATCTGTGGTCGTGATCCGAATTTTTCGAGCATCTTGCCTAAAAAGGCGTCGATGGCCCCTGTGGATTTAATCACAGCCAAAGCACCGCCGATGATGAAAATAAAGAAAATTATACCCTGTGTATCTTCGAAGGCCTTCGGCAAAACGGTAAAAAGGCTCCATGCGGCCAGGTAATGTTTTTCAGGAAACTGTTTATAACTGCCCGGAACGACCTCTGTCCTGCCGTGTTCGTTTGCCACCTCTTCAAAACTGCCCTGAGGAAGAATGTAGGTGAGCAACAGTGCAAATACCATCATGGCAAAAAGGAGCACGAGTGTATGAGGAATTTTGAATTTCATGATCAACGGTTAAGTATTGAGGAAAAAACATCATTCAGTTTCGAAAAGGCTTCTATCTCAATATTATATCTGGAGAGGTCGAGGCCTTTTGTGTTGAATGCTGAAATGATGATCTTTTTGAATCCGAGCTTTTCTGCCTCTGTAATCCGGCTTTCAATCCTGTTCACCGCCCTCACCTCACCGCCAAGGCCAATCTCTGCCGCAAAGCAAAGTTTTTTTGACAGGGGAACTTCTTCCAATGACGAAACAAGAGAGACAACTACTGCAAGATCTATTGCAGGGTCATCGACGCGCAAACCACCGGCAATATTAAGAAACACATCCTGAACTCCCAGCCTGAAGCCGCCGCGCTTTTCCAAAACAGCCAACAGCATATTGAGGCGTCTGGGATCAAAGCCGGTCGAACTGCGCTGGGGCGTACCATAAGTAGCAGGTGAGATCAAAGACTGTATCTCGATCAGCAACGGCCTGTTGCCCTCCAGTGAAGCACCGATGGCAATGCCACTCAGGTCATCCGAACGTTGGGAGATCAGTATTTCCGAAGGATTGCTCACCTGCCTGAGGCCCTTGCTCTGCATCTCGTATATGCCCAGCTCCGAGGTGGAGCCGAATCTGTTTTTGGTAGTGCGGAGTATCCTGTAACTCAGATGACGATCGCCTTCAAACTGTATCACTGTATCGACCATGTGCTCAAGAACCTTGGGGCCGGCCAGTGCACCTTCCTTGGTGATATGACCAATCAGAAAGACAGGGGTATTGGTTTGCTTGGCAAATTTCATAAGTTCTGCAGTGCATTGTCTGATTTGTGACACACTCCCTGAGGCGGCTTCAATTCTGTCGGTAAAAATTGTCTGGATGGAGTCGATGATGAGCAATGAAGGCTTAATGGCCTTTATCTGGCTGAAAATATTCTCGAGTTTGGTTTCTGTATAAATAAGTACCGAATCCGAGGTAAGACCGAGTCGCTGAGCGCGCATTTTAATCTGCTGCCCACTCTCCTCACCCGATACATATAATATATTTTTCATGTTCAGTTGCAGTGCTACCTGTAGCATCAGTGTTGACTTGCCGATGCCTGGCTCACCGCCTATCAGTACAATAGATCCAGGCACGATACCTCCACCAAGCACGCGGTCCAGCTCAGCATCATTCGTTTTGATCCTTTGTTCTTTTCCGGCTTCAATGTCATCGAGGATCTTCGGAGCTGATTTTGCAGCGGGTGTCTTGAATTCTTCCTCCCATTCGGCTTTCTCATCCCCGGCAATCACTTCTTCGACAAAAGTGTTCCATTTGCCACAGCTCGGACACTTTCCGATCCATTTGGGTGATTGCGCTCCACACTCCTGACAAAAAAAGGCCGTTTTTTTCTTAGCCATGATTTTGATATAATTTTTTATTCAAAAATGGTATCAAGGCCAGAATTACGGCATGTCGGTAATATTCCACCCTGTCGATCACATCGCCGGTCAGTATGCCCACAGCGCCATTACCCTGTTTTGAATTATTACGGTTAAAAACGATGTCGTCGGCATGTCCGAGTTCGACACCCTGCCTGATCAATTCGACAATTTTCGGCGGCAACTGAAAAGTTGCTGTCCGGGCTTTGCCTTCCAGGTCATCACTCAGGATCACCACCCACGCAAAGGCTTCCATCTCATCTTCGTTTTGTTGTATGCCGCCCTCTATTCCGACAAAATAGGTCCCGTCGGGGTATTGCTTCCGGAGGTATTTGGCACGGTTTTCAGCGCCCCGGAATGTCTCTTCATGACTCATCGGCTGATCACTGACTCCGGAAGGAACCGACTTGCCGATAAACTCAAAACCCGATTCTGCTCCATACACCTGCAGGAATCCTCTTTTGGTACATTCTATTTTCACCGGATTTTCCGAACCGATATATACTTTTTTCATTTACTATAAATCATTTCAACACTATGACAAACAGCCCATAAAAATAACTCAAAATCCGACAATCCCTCAATCCGCACTTATTTTAACCTGGATTATTCATGAAAAGATTGCGATGATGCAAGTAAGGAATTGATATTTAAATATTTACAATGAAAAACGCTTGTTTCAAAATGCCCCGAATTTGAGGAATGGAAATTCATCAAGCGACCATCAATTCCGTGTTTATCAGCGCCTTGAGCGCTTCCTTTATTATTTCCCGAATTATTCGGGTTAAGTTACAATTACACACCCGATCATCTCCCGCATAAATTTCTTCCTGTTTACAGTTTGCGAAAACGCTCATTTTTCATGAAACTCTTCGTATTTTCTGCACATCTGTTATTTTTGACACATATATTTTGAACTATTTTCATATGTTCCCCGTTTGTAGTTTGAACATGCAAATACGGACATAAAAAGTTGGCTAATGAAGAGAATAATCATATTTGTGACGATCATTTCATTTCTGGCGGCCTGCTCCCGCCCGCCTTCACAGCCCTGGCAACCGAACAAGCCTAAAAAACATAAAGTAAAATAACACCCTGATGACACACCCTGAAATTAACACCCCACTCACATCAATGCTCGGCATCCGATACCCCGTCATTGTGGCGCCGATGTTTCTGGTGTCAGACGAAAACATGGTAATCGAAGCGGCTAAAAACGGGATCACGGGAGCTATCCCGGCACTCAACTATCGAACGGACAAGGATTTCAGGACTGCGCTGACAAAACTTAAAAATGAGTGCGAGGGCCCTTTTGGTATAAACCTGATCGCCAATAAGTCGAATTACAAACTGAAAGAGCAACTGAAATCATGCCTCGATTATGAGGTTGACTTTATTATCACCTCGCTTGGCAATCCCGAACAAATTATCGCCAAATGTCATGAAAAGGGTATCAGGGTGTTTTGTGATGTAATCGATGAAGTATATGGCAAAAAGGTGATCCGATACGAACCGGACGCATTGATTGCTGTAAACAGGGATGCCGGAGGACATGCCGGCTATCTGTCGAGCGGTGAGCTGATCAGGCGGTTGAAAGCCATTACCGATATCCCGATCATCACCGCTGGTGGTGTCGGAAACGGATATCAATTGTTTGAAAAGCTGCAGGAGGGTGCTTGCGGTGTATCAATGGGCTCCATCTTCATAGCCACGGAAGAATCACCTGTTTCCCATGATTACAAAGAGGCTTGTGTGCGATATGGCGCCAAAGACATTGTGATGACCACCAAACTTAGCGGTACCCCGTGCACGGTAATCAATACACCTTATGTGCAGAAAACCGGGACAAAGCAAAATCCTGTCGAGGCATTTCTCAACAAAAACCGCAGGCTAAAAAAACTGGTCAAGAGCATCACTTTTTATAAAGGCATGAAACTGCTGAGAAAAGCGGCTTTCAATACCACCTACCAAAGTGTCTGGTGTGCAGGACCTTCCATTGAATATGTGAAGGAGATCAAACCGATACGGGAGGTGGTGGAAAAACTCCTGAAGGAATACCGGGAAGCTTCCATGGAAAAAATTACCTGAAAATCACTTAAAATCCATGATATGCTCTCACCCAGGCTGATCTTCAGACTATTGCCGTGGCTCATACTCACCGTGATGATTTTCACGCTTTACATCACAAGCCGTTGGCCTTTTGGCTCATCAAATGAGCAACAACGCGAGATGATTGAAACAACCACCATTCTGAATGAAATCGAAAACATCGGCAGGCTCGAGCTGGTAAAATACAGATTTAAAGAGATTTTTGATTATCAAAAGCTCAGTGAAAGTAAAGCTGTGGGAAGTGCTATACTGAAAACATATGACTTTAACCCCGATTTGAAAGTTGTCCTCATCGCAACGGGTGAAGCCGTGGGTTGTATTGATTTGCAAAAAATGGATACATCTGATATCAGAGCCCATGGCGATACGATCATTATCAGCCTTCCCGCACCGGAATTGTGCTATTACAAGCTCGATCTCGAAAACACGAAAATTTATTCGTTCAACAAAGAAAGCTGGCTTAGTCGCTTGTTTTCTGATGATGAAGAAAAAAATCAGGCGCTGGAGGCAGCTTACCGAAAGGCTGAAAAAGCGATCAGGGAAGCCGCACTGCAGTCTGGCATCCTGACCCAGACCAACGAAAACGCTGTAAATATGCTCACACCTATGCTGGAAAACCTGACGGGAAAAAGTGTATTGCTGATCACAGCCATGCCCGCGCATGGCCTCGATAAAGATTTATGATTTTCTGTTGAGTTCCCGCCATACAATTTCAGGCTCAAACCCCTTGCCGATCATAAACCGGGCTACCTTGTTTTTCACGATGTATGGGTTACCGTGAGTTTGAGCCAGTTTTTTATCGATCAGTTCTCTTAATACCTGCAGGTAATCTTCTTCGGGAATTTCTTCCATTGCTTTATCGATGCAATAGCTCGTGATGTGTCGCCGCTCCAGCTCATGGATTATTTTGTTCCGGCCCCATTTTTTAAGTCTGAATTTACCTCCCGCATATGCTTTTGCAAATCGCTCTTCGTTGACGTATCCTTCGGAGATAAGCTCGGTCAACACTTCTTCGACCTCTTCTCTGTGCAGCCCCAGATCGTACAACTTGTCGCGCACTTCCTGTTGCGTACGCTCCCTGTAGGCACAATAGTGGCCGGCCCTGATCTTCGCTTCTTTCATCTTGTCCGTTCTCATTACTTATGCGTGCAGATGTGGTTGGAGTCCGGACCAAAAAAATACACAGGATCTCATGAAAAATCTTCCTGATGTTATTTTCCGGTCTGGTGAAATAAAATTACGAAAACCGCAGGATAAATTAATGGAAAAGATGGGCTATGAGAAAAAGACGATTTTTTTAACCTGTTAAGACAGAGGGTGGTCAGTCAATCACTTTGGCGAGCGACAGCAATGATGAGCTCACTTTGAGTCCGCTGGCCTCAATATTTTTTTTGCTCACCTTAAATCCGAGCTTTGATTTTTCTATATAAAAACTAATCTGTATCCCGAATTGGGTCAGATCATCTTCCGATACAAACAGCGTATTCTGCTTGTCTGCCGATTCGTACATATTCAGGATTTTATTTTTATTTGACTTTGGAAAATACACTACCTGGCTGGCATTGGCATCTCCGATACCGACAACATTAATTACCCGGATGTCTTTTCCTGATATTTTTTTACCGCTGAGATTCTTTTTGATCTCATTCAGCGCACTCTGGCTGCCGAATACACCAACGGTAAAAGCATCGCCGTAATCATTCCACTGTATATGCTTGATGAAGTTGTAAATGAACAGAGAGTGTAACTTATAGATATTTGTCTGGGCCTGTACACGCTGATGGCTGATACCCAAAAAAAATAAAACAGTCAAGGTTGTCAAAAATATTCTTTTCGCCATAAAAGTACACCTTAGTAGTGCTAAAAACCTGAATGTAAAGTTAGTGCAAAATAAAGGCAGAAAAATAGCAATATTCCACATTTATTACATAACGGATAAACATCCCCAACCTGAAAGAAAATGGTTTAATTAAACAGATTTAACCATCAGATTATCAGGCTTTAAGCTCGATCTGCTCTCCCATTTTGTTTGTAAAAATGTATTCCGTAATAGGCAATGACGAGTCCTGAATGAGTTTTATATTTTTGAAATACTTAAAAAACCACCTCAATCTTTTTGAAGGTATCCCCTTTGTAAAATAGGCGTACAGATAGGGATGCAGGCTTATCGTGATGTTTTTTTCATTTTGTTTTGTCAGTAAAAAGTCGAGGTCACGCTCTACCTGATCGGCGATAAGAATAGATGGGGCGATTTTGCCGGAGCCCCCGCACACAGGGCATAATTCCGTTGTGACGATATTTAACTCAGGTCGTACGCGCTGACGTGTGATCTGCATCAGGCCGAACTTGGAAAGGGGCAATACCGTATATTTCGACCTGTCATTTTTCATGAATTCCTTCATCTTATCAAATACCATGCGCTTGTTTTCCGCTTTCCGCATATCGATAAAATCAATGACGATGATGCCGCCCATATCGCGCAATTGTAGCTGTCTTGCAATTTCTTTGGCGGCCTCCAGATTGGTCTTCAAAGCGGTGCTCTCCTGGTTCGATTCTTCGGCCGACTTGTTTCCGGAGTTAACATCGATGACATGGAGCGCCTCGGTGTGTTCGATGATCAGGTACCCGCTACCGTTTGGCAGACTTACAGATTTGCCAAACAAAGTTTTCAATTGCTTTTCTATGCCATAATTTTCGAAAATCTTAGACTTGCCGTTGTACAGTTTTACAATCTTTTCCTTGCCCGGGGCTATCTCTTTGGTAAACTCCCGCAACTCTTCGTACATTACTTTATCATCGACGATTACGCTGTCAAATGATTCGTTAAGCACGTCGCGGAGAAGTGTCGTGACACGGCTTATTTCGCCAATGATCTTATCGCGGGGCTTGGCTTTTCTCAGTGTTTTGATGCCTTGTTTCCACTTGTCCACGAGATTCCGAAGATCTCGGTCAAGCTCAGCCACATCCTTGTTTTCCGCTACTGTGCGAATGATGACGCCGAAATTCGGAGGTTTGATAGAAGAAATGAGACGCACCAATCGCTTGCGCTCTTCGCTGCTGGTGATTTTTTTTGACACATTGACAGCATCAGAAAATGGTACAAGCACGATATACCTGCCTGCCAACGACAACTCACAGGAAAGACGAGGCCCTTTTGTAGAAATAGGTTCCTTGGCAATCTGAACGAGAATCTTCTGGTTTTTTGTTAAAACCTGATTGATCTTACCGAATTTGTTGATATCCGGCTCCCGTTTGAAATTTGCCAGATCATACGAAGGATTTTTACCTCCTAAAACTAGTTTTGTGAACTTATTGAGAGAACTAAATTGCGCCCCTAAATCCAGATAATGTAAAAATGCGTCTTTTTCATATCCGATGTCAATGAAGGCTGCATTGAGCCCCGGGACCACTTTCTTAACAGTTCCTAAATAAATGTCACCAACATTGAATTTGTTTGCATTTTCTTCGTGATGAAATTCAATGAGGTTTTTATCTCTTAAAAGGGCAATTCGACATCCGCTCTGAGTTGAATTAATTACTAATTCATTACTCGACGCCATTAATTTACCTTTCTAATTGAAAGCCCTGTTACAATATTGTGTTACACAGAAGATTACTTCTTCTTATGTCTGTTTTTCCTCAATCGCTTTTTCCTTTTGTGGGTCGCGATCTTATGTCTTTTTCTTTTTTTACCGCAAGGCATAATATTAAATGTTTTTATTTAACTATATATTTTCGATGGTGTCAATGCACCTTTACTTTTCCTTCCTTGCCCCCCGCCAGGGAATACTCACTGCCGGGTCATTCCAACCCCCTCTTGCTAAAGAGAGCGCAAATATAGCTTTTTTTTCATGAATTTGATGATTCATGAGGCGAAAATCTTTGACGAAGCTCAAAGCATATGATGCGGTTGGAAAAAAACAAACCTGCTGTTTTGAGCAGGTTATTGAAATGCTTAGCGGATTCGCCTGTTTATGGATGATCATACATCACATGATTACATCCCAAACCGGGAATCATGAAATGCTGTGATCAAAGGCTGCGGTTATAGATCAGGAATTAGCTTCCTTGACCTTTGTGCTGTTTTTGATCTTTTCGATGAATACTTTTGATGGCTTAAAGCTTGGGACATAGTGCTCATCAATGACAATAGCGGTATTTTTCGAAATATTCCTGGCGACTTTTTTGGCCCTTTTCTTATTCACAAAGCTGCCAAAACCTCTGACATAAATATTTTCGCCATTTGCCATTGAATTTTTAACGACACTGAAGAAAGCCTCGATGGCAATCTGAACATCGGCTTTGTCGATTCCAGTCTGATCGGCAATCTGAGATATAACCTCTGCTTTAGTCACTTTATCAAATGTTTAATGATGTGAAAAATTCCTTATTCTATATTTTTGAGCCACAAATTTAAAGGCTTGATCGACAATATAAAAAGAAAACGATAAAATTTAAAACCGCTGTAACGCCATATCAATAGTCGGATGAAAGAAATAACAACAAAACTTCTTGCATGGTATCATGAAAATAAACGGGATTTGCCCTGGCGGCGAACCGGCGATCCGTACAAAATTGGGCTCTCCGAAATTATCCTTCAGCAAACAAGGGTGGAACAAGGGTTGCCCTACTACGAAAAGTTTATTCGTAAATACCCCACCGTTGGGCATCTTGCTGATGCAGCGGAAGATGAGGTGCTGCGTCTTTGGCAGGGGCTGGGCTATTACACAAGGGCCAGAAACCTGCATCGCTGTGCAAGGATTGTTGTTGAAAAATTTAAAGGAAAGTTTCCGGGTTCTTATGACGAATTAATAAAATTACCGGGCATCGGCAGATACACCGCCGCCGCAATTGCTTCCTTTGCTTTCGGAGAAAAAGTGGGTGTTGTGGACGGCAATGTAACCAGAGTTATTGCGAGGATAATGGGGATAAACGGAGATATTTCGCAACGGAGCACCATGAAAAAAATAGAAAAAATCATAGAAGAATGGATTCCGGCTGATAGTCCGGGTCTATTCAATCAGGCCATTATGGAGTTTGGAGCCCTGCATTGCATGCCTTCTTCTCCCGCCTGCGATCGATGTATTTTTATAAACGAGTGTTATGCATACAGGTATGGTTTACAGGATACTTT
>WGED01000579.1 GCA_015492915.1 Cyclobacteriaceae bacterium | reverse complement strand
TTGTGATACCGGTCATTTTAATAATTTTTAATCGCGCATACGATATTTTTAAAGAACCGAACTTCAGCTAATGGGGAAAATAATTGCGATAGCAAATCAAAAAGGAGGTGTTGGAAAAACAACTACAGCGATAAATTTATGTGCCAGCCTGGCCGCCCTGGAATGCAAAACCCTCATTGTAGATGCCGATCCGCAAGCCAACACAACATCCGGCGTAGGGTATAATCCCCGCGAGGTTCAGAACAGTATTTACGAATGCATGGTAGATGATATAGATGCAAAAAGCTGCATCCTCGAAACAGAAATCGACTATCTCTACGTTTTACCTTCACACATTGACCTGGTAGGTGCGGAAATTGAAATGATCAACCTGGAAGAGCGGGAGAACAAGATGAGGAAAGCGCTGGAGCCGGTAAAGGACGATTATGACTTTATTATTGTTGACTGTTCACCATCCCTGGGCCTTATCACCATCAACGCGCTGACAGCCGCCGATTCCGTGATCATACCGGTACAATGTGAATATTTTGCTTTGGAAGGACTTGGTAAACTATTGAATACGATAAAAATAATACAGTCAAGGCTGAATCCGGAACTGGAGATCGAAGGCATTCTGCTCACGATGTATGATGTGCGCCTGAGACTTTCGAATCAGGTGGTCGAGGAGGTGAGAACTCATTTTAAAAATCTTGTATTTGACACGCTGATACCACGAAACATCAAGCTGAGTGAGTCGCCGAGCTTTGGAATTCCGACCATTATGCACGATGCCGACAGCAAAGGAGCGATCAGTTATCTCAATCTGGCAAAAGAGATTCTGGCAAAAAATAATATTTTGAAATAATCATGTCTGAGAAAAAACCAAAGAGAAGGAATGCATTGGGGCGTGGTCTGGGGGCGCTGTTGCAAGATGCTCCCGCATCCATGCCGGCCAGAAAACCCGCCAAAGCACTTGAGCCGATCAATGCCATTTACGAGATCGACTTACTGAATATTGAGGCAAACCCATTTCAGCCCCGCACCCAATTCGATGAGGAGTCCCTGGCCGAACTCGCCGAATCCATCAAAGTACAAGGTATCATTCAACCGATTACGGTCAGAAAAATATCGGAAAGAAAATTTCAACTTATCTCAGGAGAAAGACGGTACCACGCATCCAAGATGGCCGGGCTGTTGCGTATACCGGCTTATGTGCGTACCGCCAATGATCAGCAGATGCTGGAAATGGCGCTGATCGAAAATATTCAACGGGAAAACCTGAACGCCATTGAAATTGCACTCAGTTATCAGCGCCTTATATCGGACTGCAACCTGAAGCAGGAAGACCTCGGAGACCGTGTTGGCAAAAAACGCTCAACAATCACAAACTATCTCAGGCTGTTAAAATTACCCCCTGATATCCAGGCAGCCATTCGCGACGGAAAAATTGGTATGGGCCACGCAAGGGCATTGATAAATCTTGAAAACATTGACCTGCAACTACATGTATTCAAGCAGATTATCAGTCAGGATCTTTCCGTTCGTAAAGTAGAGGAACTGGTTAAGAAATTAAAGGATAAAAAGGAGTCGGGAGGTGAAGAGCAATCTAAAGGCAAGCCGCAACTGAGCTATGAACTGAAACAGGTTCAGGACAAGCTGTCCTCCTATTTTGGCAGCAGGGTGATCATTCACAACGACAAAAACAACAGCGGATCCATCAAAATCTCGTACCTGTCGCATGAAGATCTGAACAGGATCCTCGAAATCTTAGACCTGTAATCCCATGAAGGGCTTTCAATGCATTTATTTGCTAACTGTATTGATTACACTGTCAATACATTCGAATGTAAAAGCCCAGGATACCGGAGACACCACCAATGTGATATTGCTTGAGGATGGATCAACGACGACAACTTCTGATCAGATTGAAGAAATTGAAACAGACACGCTTGTAAACAGACCAAATACTGCTGCTTTGTATTCCGCAGCACTCCCGGGACTCGGTCAGGCTTACAATAAAAAATTTTGGAAAATCCCGATAATTTACGGAGGAGGGTTGGTGCTGGGCTATTTCATTAATTACAACCACAGGCTGTACCAACAATACAGGGACGGGTTGATCGCTATCATCGATCAGGACGATCGAACCCAGCCCTTTGATCCTCGCCTTGATAAAGCAGATTACGAAAGAGCCATTGATTACTGGCGCCGTAACCGAGACCTGGTGATCATCGGCGCCATATTCGTGTATATACTCAATATTCTCGATGCTCATGTGGATGCACATCTGCAGATGTTCAGAATTGAGGATGATATAAGTTTTAACTTGGTGCCGGACATACAGGGAACTGCCATGAATACAAATATTGTAGGATTGTCATTAACAATAAATTTAAACTAATGCGAATACTGATATTAGGATACGGAAAGATGGGTAAGGCTATCGAAGAGATCGCTGAAGAGCGCGGTCATACGATCGCACATAAAATCAATATTAACAACACTCAGGCGCTGAAATTCATCAACCCTGAGGAAGTTGATGTTGCCATTGAGTTCAGCCAGCCAGATGCGGCTTTTGACAACATACGGTATTGCCTCGAAAACAGCATCCCCGTTGTCTGCGGCACCACGGGATGGCTCGACAAGAAGCCGGAGGCTGACGAACTGTGCCTTCAGAAAAACGGGGCATTTTTCTATGCTTCCAATTTCAGCCTCGGGGTCAATCTTTTCTTCAGACTGAATGAGCTTCTGGCCAAAATGATGGAGTTACATCCCAATTACAAAACGGAGATAACGGAAATCCACCATACGGAAAAGCTCGATGCGCCGAGTGGCACAGCAATCACCCTGGCCGAAGGGCTGATTAAAAACCTGTCTTCCAAGGAAAAGTGGGTAAACGAGCCGTCAGATGATGAAAAAGTAGTGCCCATCATCTCAAAACGCGAACCGGATGTGCCCGGCACACATATTGTGAAGTATATATCCGATCTGGATGAGATCGAGATCAAACATACTGCGAAAAGCCGAAGCGGTTTCGCGCTGGGTGCCGTACTCGTGGCCGAATGGATACAGGACAAAAAAGGCGTTTTGTCCATGAAGGACTTTATGAAGTTCTAACATAAGA
Source organism: Cyclobacteriaceae bacterium (assembly GCA_015492915.1). Taxonomy (GTDB): domain Bacteria; phylum Bacteroidota; class Bacteroidia; order Cytophagales; family Cyclobacteriaceae; genus JAAUQL01. Next base: position 1,339 of record WGED01000579.1, on the reverse strand, counting down.
CCGGTAGCTGGTAAAACAAAACCCATGAGAAAATAACGATTTTTAGAAAGAAATAATAGACAACTCTTTTGGGTGAATGCTGAAAACATACAAACGGGAAATAGAATGTGGAATTATTAACAACCTTCAACATATTAGACTAAATTTGTGGCCTTAAAAAAATATAGATACAATGAAATTTGACTTTTTCAGGAAAAAGAATGTCGTACAAAAAGAAAACGAAGGTGATAAAATAGTGAAATCCCCGGCAAGGGAATGGTTCGATGCCATCGTTTTTGCTGTTATTGCCGCGACCATCATCCGGTGGCTGCTGCTCGAAGCCTTCACCATCCCGACACCATCAATGGAAAAATCGCTTCTCGTCGGTGACTTTCTTTTTGTAAGCAAAATAAGTTACGGACCCAGAACGCCTAAGACACCTCTTCAAATACCGCTCACACATCAAAAGATCTGGGGGACGAATATACCTTCTTATCTTGATTGGATTCAACTGCCGCAGTACAGGCTCCCGGGTTTTACGGACGTAGATCATAATGATGTGGTTGTGTTTAACTATCCGCCCGAGCTTGAGTACCCTGTTGACCTGAAAACCAATTATATCAAGCGTTGCATGGGGCTGCCCGGCGATACCCTCAAAGTAGTGGATGCCCAGGTGTATGTGAATGGGATGCCGGCAAAGAATCCTGAGAAAATGGAATTGAGACATAATGTGATCACAAAACAGGAAATTAAAGACAGGATTTTTAAAAAATATGATATCACAGACTACAAGCGTACCAACATCGGATATATTATCCATACCACCCCCGTTACAGCTAAAGAATTTGAAAAGCTGCCTTTTGTGGATAAAGTGGAAATCCTGAAGATGGGCCCCGACCAGGTAAATCCCCGTGTTTATCCCAAAAATCCCACCCTGTTTCCCTGGAATGAGGATTTTTACGGTCCCATCTGGATACCGTCAAAAGGTGCTACCATTGAGCTCAATGAAAAAAATGTGACACTGTATGGGCCTGTGATCCAAAATTATGAGGATAATAAAAATGTGGTAATTGAGGATGGAAAAATAACTATCGACGGCAAAGAGATTAGCCAATACACCTTTAAGCAGGATTATTATTTTATGATGGGCGATAATCGCCACAACTCGGAAGACTCAAGATTTTGGGGTTTTGTGCCTGATAACCACATCGTAGGGAAGGCATTTTTTATCTGGCTTTCGCTCGATAAGGATGAGTCATTCCTGAAAAAGGTGCGATGGAACAGATTTTTCAATCTGATCAGATAATTTCTGAACAATAAAATTTGCCTCAACTTTTTCAGGCATTATTGTGTTAGATAT
>WGED01000578.1 GCA_015492915.1 Cyclobacteriaceae bacterium | reverse complement strand
GCCCTTGTCAACACCCATTGCCATGTTGATCATGTACTTGGAAATAGTTTTATCAAGAATGAGTTTGGTGTAAAACTTATGATCCATCAGGAGGATGTCCCTACACTGAAAGCCAACGAGATGGTGGCATCGATCTATGGATATCCTGATTATGAACCGTGCGATGCAGATGTATTTCTCGAAGACGGAGAAATCATCAGGTTTGGCAATTCCGAACTCGAGGTGCTGCATGTCCCCGGCCATTCTCCGGGCCATATCGCATTGGTCAACAGGGGGGAGAAAATCTGCCTGAGCGGTGATGCGCTGTTCCACCAAAGCATCGGTCGCACTGATCTGCCAGGAGGCGATTATGACGTTCTGATCGAAAGCATTCGGGCAAAATTGTTCGCGCTCGATGATGATGTAAAAGTGCACTGCGGTCATGGGCCCGACACCACAATCGGGTATGAAAAGAAATATAATCCCTTCTGCGGCAGCATGATCAGGAGTTAGATGGATCTGACCAGACACATTCCGAATACCCTTACTATTTTCAACCTCGCTTGTGGCGTTTTTGGCATTGTTGCAGCCTTTCGGGGCGATCTGCAAACTGCCGCCATCATGATCTGGGCCGGGGCGCTGTTCGACTTCCTCGACGGCTCTGCCGCAAGATTGCTCAACAAATTTTCTTCCATCGGTAAAGACCTCGATTCACTGGCCGATCTGATCACCTTTTGCATGTTACCGGGTGCTATCCTGTTCGAATTGGCCGGTCAAAACAGCCCAAATTCCATGCTGTCTTACACGGGTTTTCTGTTGGTAATATTCGGTGCGCTCAGGCTGGCCAAATTCAATAACGACACCCGCCAGTCAGAAACGTTTTATGGGCTGCCCGTGCCTGCAAGTGCCATTTTCGTGAGCGGATTACCTTTTGCGCTTTCCGGCGGGCCCGTCTGGCTCAGTGATGCAGTATCTTCGCTCTATGCGATTGCAACTATTGCAATAATCTTGTCATTTATGATGGTTTCCGATATAAAACTGATGTCGCTGAAATTCAAGAATTTTAGCCTGGCAAACAACTGGCCCCGTTATGTACTCCTGTTTGGTGCCCTTATTTTACTGATTTTATTCAAAGCTGTCGCATTACCTGTCGTCATCATTCTGTATGTTGTTTTGTCCGTGACACTAAATGTTATGGAATAATCGTTAAATTTGCAGTCAGATAGCCAACCTCCTGAAATTTAGTCTCCTGGATTGTTTTACTTTAAAAGTCATTTTAACAATGAATCGCTGCCGGAAGTATGAGATTGAATGGAATTATAAGTGTTTACTCCCTGGAGGCAATAAGCATTAACCATTGAGATGTTCATGAAAATTCAACCATAATTGACCAAAAAAATGTATGTGATTTGAAATCGGGCTTTTCCATACGAACCATCTTTGCCGGAGTGATGCTCCTCACTTTCTTGTTTTCATCGCAAATAATGAAGCAGGATGAGGACAGGATCGCCATATCCGTATCGTGGCTCGACGGTGACAGCCTGGCCGTGGAAGGCGCCGATTATCCCGAAGACCTCAAAGGTCTTCCATTGATCTCGGTTCCACTGGAAGGACATAACATTTCAGGTTATGAGATTTTGGCTATTTCACGAACCGAATTGACAGATGCCCCCGAACAATGGGCAAAATCATTGAAAAACCATGAGACTGTCTCCCTGCGGCATCTGACTGATCGCGGCAACAGAAATTCCTTTCTTCAGATAATCCCGGTTAATTATGATACGATTGCCGGAAAATACTTCAGAATAGATAAAGTGGATATTAAGCTGAATCGCTCCTCTACGGCCAAAATTTCCGCTGCAGCAAGAAAATCAAACGGTCCGGCTCATTCCGTACTCGCAACTGGTGACTGGTACAAGATCCCGGTCACGACTGCGGGCATTTATAAAATTGACTACAATTACCTGAAAAGCGCAGGCATCAATCCTTCGGCCATTGATCCGCGCAATATCAAGTTGTACGGCAACGGCGGAGGTATGCTGCCCCAGGCCAACAACGCCCCCCGCCCTGCCGATCTTATCGAAAATGCCATTTTTGTCATGGGCGAATCCGACGGGCTGTTCGACAAAGATGATTATATCCTGTTTTACGGCCAGGATGCGGACAATGCCAGATTGCAGGCTGACGGCACACTTCAATATCAGAAAAACTTTTATTCGGATACAACCTTTTATTTCCTCACGGTGGGGCAGGACAAAGGCCTCCGTATATCTCCCAGGGAAAACCTCGGTGATAATCATCCGAAAGTCATGAGTTTCGATGATTATATCACTTATGAAAAAGATGAACACAATATCATCAATTCGGGCAGGGAGTGGTTTGGCGAAAAGTTTGACTTTACCTATACCTATGACTTCAAATTTGACTTTGAGGGGCTCATCCCCGACAGTAAGCTGACTGTCACCACTTCCATCCTCGGACAGACATACCAGGAGGCGTCGATGGATGTATTCGTGAACGGAAAACTTATCGGTCAGCAACCGATTTATGCGATCAAGGAAGGATCATACCTCGCCAAAGGATCGCTGCAGCAGGAGACCTTCGAAATCCAGGCCTCTCAGGTCATCTCTCCGCAACAGTTCACCGTGCGCTTGTCATACAATCCTGCCGGTTCGGGCATGTCCAAAGCCAATCTTAACTATTTCATTGTGCAGGGTGAAAGAACGCTGAAACTCTACGGAAATCAGACGAGATTCAGATCAGTGGCCAGCACACAAAATGCCATTTCAACTTTTGAGATGGATAATGCCTCCTCCGTATTTCAGATATGGGATGTCACCGACCCCTTGCACCCGTATAATCAGAACTTTTCCTTAAACGGAGAAAAAGCCGTTTTCGGCGCATTCACGGATGAACTCCGTGAGTTTATCGCTTTTACGGATAAAGAACTGCCGGCCCCGGGCAAGCCTGTCAGCATTCCCAATCAGGATCTTCACAGCTTGCCCTCCGTGGATTTTCTCATCGTCAGCCATCCTGCATTTTTATCCCAGGCCGAGCGACTTGCCGATCTCAGGCGGACCCATGACGGGCTCAGCGTGTTGGTAGTGACCCCGCAGCAGATCTACAACGAATTTTCATCAGGCAAGCAGGATGTCACGGCGATCCGGGATTTTGTCAGATATCTGTACCTGAAAGGCAACAATGGCAACAGGCTCAGCAATGTGTTGCTGTTCGGGAAAGGGTCATTTGATTATAAAGACAGGATAGACGGCAATATGAATTTTGTGCCAATTTATTCATCGAGAAATTCCGTACATCCCATCAACAGCTATTCTTCCGATGATTATTACGGTTTTATGGATGAAAGCGAGGGCGAATGGGAAGAGAGCTATTCCGGCGATCTGTACATGGATATTGGCGTCGGTCGCCTGCCCGTCAAAACTCCCGAAGATGCGAGGATCGTGGTCGATAAGCTGTACCGCTACGCTTATAACCCCGCCACATTCGGCAAGTGGAGAAATGATATAGTATTCATAGCCGACGACGGAGACGGCAGTCTGCACATGCGCGATGCTGACAGGCTGGCAACACTGGTAGATACTTCTTATTCGCAAATCAACATTCACAAAATATATGTCGATGCCTATCCGCAGGAAGACTCGCCCATCGGTGAAATCGCCCCCAAAGTGAATGAAGAAATTGAAAATTCCCTGTTCAGGGGCGGGCTGATCTTTAACTTTACAGGGCACGGCTCTACTACCAGATGGACGTCGGAGACGATACTGAATATCTCATCGGTCATGAGTTTTGAGAATAATTATCGCCTGCCACTCTTCGTTACGGCGACCTGCGAGTTTGGCAGGCATGATAATCCGAGGATTGTTTCAGGCGGAGAATACATGATACTCAATGAACACGGAGGTGCCATTGGTCTTGTGACCACCGCCCGGCCTGTTTATTCAAGCACCAATTTCATGCTCAACAGAGCTTTTTATCAGAGCGTATTCAGAAAGACCGGCGGCCGGTATCTGACGCTCGGAGAGGTGTTTCGCCTCACCAAAAATCTATCTCTGAACGGGAACGTGAACAGAAATTTCTCCCTGCTCGGTGATCCTTCCATGACTCTTGCCTACGCAAAGCAGGATATCAGACTGATAGCAGACGGGAACGTATATGCTCCCGGAGACACCATCAGTGCACTGAGCACCGTGAAGTTGAAAGGAGAAATTCTCAATGACTCCGGCACCCGCGACGCAACTTTCAACGGCAGGCTGAACGTGACGGTTTTTGGACAGCCGGTTAAGCATGTGACACTGGGCAATGAGAATCCGCCCATGACCTACTATGAGCGCGACAACATAATTTTCAGTGGAACGGCTACTGTGAAGGGCGGGGCCTTTGACATAGAATTTATCGTGCCGAAGGATATTGACTTTGAATTCGGCGAAAGCAGGGTAAGCCTCTATGCCTGCGACAGCACCCGGCTTGTTGATGCGGGCGGTTCTGAGGTCGAGTTTGTGATAGGCGGGCAAAGCGACGATTTCATCCCTGACAATACGCCCCCGGAAATATGGCTTTACATCAATGATACCAGCTTTGTGAACGGAGGCATCACAGGCAAGGACATCCTGCTGGTTGCACGGCTGTTTGATGAGAGCGGTATCAGTACTGCAAGCATCGATCCGGCCAGGACATTATCGGCAGTCCTGGATGAGGGAAAAGATATGAATCTGAGTAAATACTATGTCACGGAGCCCGACACATGGCAGGCCGGATGGGTTACCTATCCCATAAAAGACCTATCAATTGGTACTCACACGATTCGGCTTCAGGCCTGGGATGTTCATGGCAATTACAACGAGGCCGAAATCGAATTTGTAGTAACGGAAGATGCAGACCTCGTCATTGATAAATTAGTGAATTTCCCTAACCCGTTTTATGAGCAGACCAGGTTCAGCTTTGAGCATAACCGGGCGGGAGAAGATCTGGAAGTTAATATAGCAATATATAATGTGCGGGGTCAGATGGTCAAAAGGATCATTTATACCGAGAAAAACAGCGGATCACGCATTTCCAATATCTATTGGGATGCGAAAAATGAAAACGGCAGCAATATGCAGGGCGGATTATACATAATGAAACTGACTGTTCGTTCTTTAAGGGACGGGAGTAAAAATCAGGCAATTCAAAAGCTGATATTGATTAATTGATTATATTTAAAACCCAATATTATTTATATAAATGAAAAATAAATTTGTCATTTTCACTTGTGCATTCCTTTTTGGAATTTCAGGTGTATTTGCACAGGTAAATGTAGCAGGGCAGGATACGTCGAGAAGGGTTATAACCACAGCCGTCCCGTTTTTGACCATAGCTCCCGACGCCCGCTCAGGCGCAATGGGTGATGCAGGCGTTGCCATCTCTCCCGATGCCAACTCTGTGTACTGGAATATAGCCAAGCTGGCCTTCGTAAAAAATGATTTCGGATTCAGTCTCTCCTATGCGCCCTGGCTCGCAAAGATCATCGATGATATGAGCCTTTCGTATCTTTCGGGATATTACAAAATAAACAGGGAACAATCCGTTGCCATCAGTATGACTTATTTCAATATGGGTGACATTCAGTTTACTGATGAATATGGAGAACCTCTCCAGAATTTCAATCCGCGCGAATTTGCTATTTCCGGCTCCTATTCCAGGCTTCTCACGGAGAATATGAGTGTAGGCATCACACTGAAATATATCAACTCAAACCTGACCGGAAATGTATTCTCAAGCACCAATGACGCCCAGCCGGGACAGAGCATTGCCGCCGACATCGGGTGGTACTGGCACAAGGATATAGGTCAATTATCGAATATTGCCGTTGGAGCAACGATCACTGATATCGGAAATAAGATCACCTATTCTGATGATGAGCAAAAAGAATTTATACCTACCAATCTCCGGTTTGGAGCGGCTTATAAACTGGGATTAGATCCCAACAACTCCATCACTTTCGTGCTGGATTTCAACAAATTGATGGTACCCACGCCGCCTGTTTATGCCCTTGATGAAAACGGCAGAGTAATCTATGACCAAAATGGCGATCCCGTGATAGCACGTGGCAAAGATCCCAACAGGCCTTTGCTAAGCGGAATGTTCGGTTCGTTCGCGGATGCTCCCGACGGTGCTCCGGAAGAATTCAGCGAATTCATGATCAGCCCGGCTATGGAATACTGGTATAAGGAACTGTTTGCTGTGCGTGCCGGATATTTTTGGGAAAGTTATGACAAAGGAAATCGAAAATTCTTTACTATGGGAGTCGGTCTGAGATATAATGTCTTCGGAATTGACTTTGCCTATCTGGTACCACAGAAGAGAGAGCATCCGCTCGCCGAAACGTTGCGTTTCTCACTGGTATTCAACTTTTTTAATAAAAAGTCAAGGGAATCCATCCTGAATGAGCCTGCCAAATGAGTGTGGACAGATCGGTAGCCCCTGAATTTGTCATACCACATAAATTCGAATTACCCCGGCCGGGCAAGATCACTTTACCAAACGGTGCCAGATTCTATTTCCTGGATATCGTCGATCAGCCAGTGATAAGGCTTGAATTTGTCTTCAGGGCTGGAAGCTGGTTTCAGAC
>WGED01000577.1 GCA_015492915.1 Cyclobacteriaceae bacterium | reverse complement strand
TGTACCCAAAGCCAATATCCGCTCTATTCAAAAGCGCTATATGGATGCGATTGAACGTATAACCGAAACGGCAAACATCCCTGAGACAGAAAAACACAGGTTGCGGTTTTCAGCTCAGTTCAACAAACTGAATTATGGTCCGGGTGCGGAAAAAATGCTGCAGCGAAAGGAAGGCGCCTTGCGCCGAAAGATATCTGCGCTTGAAAACGACATAAACCTGTGGAAGAATAACCTTGACTTTTTTGCATCGACAAAAAATGCCGAAAAACTCAAGAAAGAATTCCAGACCAAGATCGATAAAGCCACGGAGGAATTGAAAAACCTGAAAGAGCAGTTGAAATTCATCAACAGCATTTAGCCGGATTTCAGGCAAAAAATTTATTTAATTCTTTTGATTTAAAAAGTGGTAATGTAATTTCGCACTCGCTTTTGGAAAGCCTCCTTAGCTCAGCTGGTAGAGCAACTGATTTGTAATCAGTAGGTCGCTGGTTCGATCCCGGCAGGGGGCTCAGAAATCACAAAAAGTCATGATGCCATAAAGGATCATGACTTTTTTTTCTTATGTAGCATCGTTCAATGACTGCCTGACGCTTTTTTTGGTCGAGAACACTGCCGTGATCTCTGCCATGATCGACAAGGCGATTTCTTCAGGCGTAACGGCGCCGATGTCGAGGCCGACGGGGTAATGGATTTTTGCCAATTCTTCACGGCTGAAATGAGCCTCGTCCACTTGCGCCTCTTTCAATATCTTTTCCGTCTTCTTTCTGCTGCCCAGAATGCCCACATAACTTGCCGCCGATCGCAGCACTTCCGGCAGCGTCTCTTTGATAAACATGAAATTATGCGTCAGATACACCACGGCGAGCCGCAATGAGGAACGGAACATTTCGGCCATCTCGCCGGGCTCGATGACCCTGATGCGCTCCGAACCCTCAAAGTTCCATACAGGTTGTATCGGCTCAAAAACATCGGTGATATGTACTTCGTGACCCAACTCGCGGGCAAAGTTGGTCAACGGTACCGCATGGTGCACCGCGCCATATACCAAAATGTGCAAGGGAGGGTCAAAATATTCAAACAACACCTTCACCGTTTTACCTTCGATCAAGTATTTTTTTGTCATGGATTCATGAGAAATCAGGCATTTTTGAAGATCATCCTGTGCCTGGTCAGAGAGCAGGGGATGGGTGATGGTGCTCCGTCCGGTGGAGTGAAGTCGTTGGCCGGGTACGGCAATTTGTTCATCTTCTGAAGAATACACCGTGGCCAGTGCCTGTCCCTGATCCGTTTCCGTCACCTTTTTTAATGAAAAAAAGGCATTATTTTCATCATTCATGGCGATGGGTTCGATCAGGATTTCCAGCAGTCCGTTGCAGCCGTAGCCCATGCCGAAGGCGTTTTTGGCATTGAGCCGGGTGTCGTAGCGGTGCAGGGTCGTCTTGCCCGAATGCATGACTTTCCGGGCCTTTTCGATCACATCGCCTTCGAGGCAGCCACCGCTCACGGAGCCGAACCACCGTCCGTCTTCGCGGATTAGCATACGCGCTCCCGTCTTACGATAGGACGAGCCGTACACGTTCACGACCGTTGCCAGCGCTGTCTGCTGGCCCGTCTCTGTGGTGGTGTGCAGATGGTTGAGAATGGTCTTTATTTCTTTCATGCTTGTTTGGTTATCAGTTGGTTCAATTGATCACTTTTTCCCTCCGAAGGTTACATTCTCCATTTTGATCACCATGGGGTTTGTCCACGTATCGGTTAGGCGTTGCGCTTTGATGATATTCACGAAGATGCCTTCATCAACGGCTGACCAGATGATCCTGGGCGAGCGGCTGAGGTCGTACTCCATCACTTCCTGCCCCTGCCCGAGGACTGAGACGGCCGTCTTCGGAGTGCCTTTGACCAGCCGCAGGAAAAATGCTTTTTCTTCCATGCGTTTCCAGTAGGGCGCGTTCACAAAAGCATACACGGTATTGCCGTTTTCGGAGGCCGTGTACCAGACGCCGTTTTCCTTTGTTACCTCCCATGGCCTGACGCCATAGACAGATTCGTGGTTGGCCATGAGCCACAAGCTCATTTCGCGCAGGCGATCCTCCTGTCGCAGCGGTATCTCACCATGGGCATCGGGGCCCACGTTGAGCAGCAGGTTGCCGCCCTTGGCGCGCGTCTCGATGAGTAGATTGATGAGTGTTCCGGCACTTTTATATTTCTCCTCGCCGACATACTGCCAGTGGGTCCCGATCGTGTAGCATGCTTCCCATGGCCCCTGCGGTGCCTGTCCGGGCAGGAATTTCTCAGGCGTTTCCATGCCACCGCGCGTGATGACGAGATCCTCGTCAAGGTCCCAGGCGTAGTTCGCGACGAGCAGGTTGGCCCAGTCGGCATTTTCATCAATGAATAAAATATCAATTTTTCCATAGCCTGTCAGCAGTTCGCGGAGCTGTTTTTTATTGATTTCCCATAAGGCGGTATTGGTGGTTGACTGGGAGGCGTTGGAGGCCCTGCTGATGGGGAAGCCCTGCTTGTACATCACATGGAAATCATCCGGCGAAAAGTAGATGCCAATGGCGATGCCCTGACGGCGAAAGGCTTCGATCACTTCTTTCAGCACATCCCTGCCAAAGGGCGTATTCATGACATTGAAATCCGTCGTTTTTGTGTCCCACATGCAAAAGCCGTTGTGATGCTTGGCCGTAAAGACCATGTACTTCATGCCGGCCAGTTTGGCGAGCACGGCCCATTCGTCAGGATCGAACTTTTTGGGATTGAACGTTTTGGGAAGCTCGTTGAAGTACCTGTCCTGATAGTCCCTGGACGACACGGCCAGGCTGTGACTGATGACGGCGCCGAGCTGCACATCCACCGACCAGTGGATGAACATGCCGAAAGCCATGTCGTTGAACCACGCCAGCCGCTCAGGCTTGTTGCGGTCGATGGTGATCTTCTGCGCTGTAATAGGGGTGTTGAGTGT
>WGED01000576.1 GCA_015492915.1 Cyclobacteriaceae bacterium | reverse complement strand
GTTTAAAACTTCAATCTTTCTGTCATTTCGAATTAAATCGTGTATGAAAATAGCTTTTCATTAATTCTCCAAACAGCTTTTGCTAATAGCTACGACAATCAATCAAAACTCTATCACAACTCTTCTCTGATCCGATCCAGAATTTCCCTGCCTCCGATCGAAAGTATCCGTTCCCCAAGATTTTCTCCGAGTGCCAACGGCTCATCCACAGGGCCGGAAGCCGACTGCCTGACAAACTTTTTGCCGTCAAGGCTGAATATACCTGCCTGTAATATGAGTTGGTCATCACTGATTTTTGCATTGGCAAAGGCAGGAATACTACATCCGCCCTGCAGCTTTCGCAGATATGCCCTTTCGGCAATCAATTTCAACTCCGTCTCCCTGTGATTAATGGCTTTCCGCACTGCATTCTTTTTCTCCTCGTGCAGACTGGCGGCAATTTCAATAGCCAGGCTGCCCTGGCCAACGGCAGGGGTAAAAATGTCCAACGGTAATTCCTGATTTATCAGCTCGTCATATCCCATACGCGCCACACCGGCATAGGCGAGGAGCAAAGCGTCGCAAAGTCCTTCTTCCATTTTGCGGATGCGCGTCTGCAGGTTGCCACGCACTTCCACCACGCTGATCCGCGGAAAATAGTGCGCCAGCATGGCCACTCTCCGGGTCGAAGAAGTCCCCACTTTGAAGGGTTCACCATCGGTATGGATTTTTAAGGATTTATCCTTACTGATGAGTACGTCATTTTCCTTTTCCCTTTCGGAAAATGCGAGTATCTCAAATCCCGCCGGTAGTTCACTCTGCAAGTCCTTGGCGCTGTGTACCGCGATATCAATGTCACCGTTTTCGAGCATTTGCTCCAGCTCTTCGGTAAAGACTCCCTTGCTGCCAATCTTGGCTATGGATACATCCAGCACCTTGTCTCCCTTTGTTTCGATCGGCACCAGTTTTACGTTGATGCCCCGGTTGTTCAGCTCTTCGGCAACAAATTCGGCCTGCCACATAGCCAATTTACTCTTTCTTGTTCCTATCCTGATGGTCATGATTTTAGCTTTTAAAGGCTTCCGCTATCTGGAGCGAGGTATCGAGAAAAATAATCTTCGGATTTCCATAGCGCTCAAGATGGTAATATGCCGTATTTATGATTTTGTATAATTGCTCCAGTTTATTCAGATCCAGTGCCCTGGAAAAGTTTGTCACAAATTTTTGTTCTTCCTGAACAGCCCACTCATTTTGCGGAACACCGTTTTGCACCAGCAACGATTCCCTCAATACAGTCATAGCGTGCTGAAACAAACCTTTCTGGCTCAGACGGCTTGCCTTTCCGAATTTCTCTGCCCAGTCCACCATGAGGGGATAATTATTTTTAAAACATATTCTCATCCACTCACGAAACATGGCAGGTACGTCGTCATCAACCTCTGTAATGAGCTTGATCGCTTCATTCATATTGCCTGATGACATGGACGCGATTTGCTGGGCACGCTCATATTCAACACTATGCGCCGTCACCAGATGGCTCGCTATTTCATCTCTCTGAAATGGTCTGATTTTCATGAGTTGAACCCTGGAGAGGATCGTGCTGATGATCTTCTCGTGATCATTGGTCGCTAAGATAAAGACGGTCTTATCCGGCGGTTCCTCGAGGAGTTTGAGTAAGGCATTGGCAGCCGAGGTATGGATGTACTCTGCCATCCAGGTGATCATCACCTTGTACCCGCCCTCAAACGGTTTGAGTGCCAGCTTACGGATGATATTACGGCTCTCTTCACGCGATATGTTCAGTTGCTTGTCCTCACCGCCGAACTGCACTGCCCATTCGTTGGGGGTGCCGTAGGGGTTCGTTTGAGCAAAAATACGCCAGTCTTCAATAAAACTGTCGCTTACCACATCCTTGCCCGTCTTGCCTTTTGCCGCACTTACGGGAAAAATATAATGCATATCCGGATGGATCAGTTTCATGGATTTTACGCAAGACGGGCATTCGCCGCAGGCATCGCCGTTTTGCCTGTTTTGGCAATTAAGTGTGGTGGCATAAGCAATGGCCATGGGTAATACGGCGCTTCCCTCAGGGCCGGCAAACATCTGCGCATGCGCGATGTTGCCGGTGCGGATAGCGTGCATCAGTTTTTCTTTGGTACTCTTCAGTCCGGGAATATCATAAAACCTCATGCGGGCCTGTATTTTTTTGTCACCTCAAAGATATGTTTTAAGATCGCAGCGTCTTCATCGGTCAGTGATTTATTTCGTCTTTTGTACACGATATCCGCCGTTTTCAGCGCCTGGTTGACGGGATATGTCACAAACCCATGGGCGCCGCCGTTGGAGAAGGAGGGAATGAAATTGCGCGGATAACCGCTTCCATGAATGTTGGCGCTCACCCTCACCACCGTGCCCGCGTTGAACATCGTGTTGATGCCGCATTTCGAATGATCCCCCATCATCAGACCGCAAAACTGCTGGCCCGTGTCGAGGAAACAGTGCGCGCCGTAGTGCCACAGTCTGATTTTTTTGTAATTGTTCGTCAGGTTGGAGGTGTTGGCGTCTGCACCGAAATTGCACCACTCGCCTACCACCGAATTGCCCAGAAAGCCGTCGTGCGCCTTGTTGGAATAGCCGAAGATCACGACATTGTTCACCTCTCCGCCCACCTTACCCCACGGCCCGACAGTGGTGTCGCCGTTTATCTTTGTGCCGATGCTGAGCACGGCATGCTCACAGATGGCCGTTCCGCCCGCACCGCTCCGCACCACAGAGCCCTCGCCGATCTCAGCATGCGCACCGATGTATATCACGCCTTTTTCGGCATTGAGCACCGCCGCCCTGATGACAGCCCCTTCTTCGATAAATATATTCTCCGAGCCGTAAACGACCGTGTACGGGTCGCTTATTTCCATACTCTTTCTGCCTTTGGTAATCAATTCGAAATCACTTCTGACAGCCGCGCCGTTATGCACAAAAATGTCATAGGTATGCGTGATAGCGATGAACTCATGAGAAAACGACAATTTTTCATATGCTGACAAGCGACCGGTGAGATCAAGTTCCTCATAGCTTGCCACTTCGCCGTAAAAAGCTATTGGAAAATCATCTTTTACAAGTAACCGGTTGGGTTTTAGTGCCTGAAGGGCATTGACCAGGTTTGCATCGGGCAATACACAGCCATTGAGGTATAAATTGCGGTTTGACTTATGTTGCGGAAATTTGCCGCTGAGAAAATTCTCCGTCAGCCAGGAATAATCTCCGGGCATCATGCGCTCCCACTTTTCCCTGATGGTCAGGATGCCGCAGCGGATACCGGCCTCGGGGCGGGTGTAGGTAAAAGGCAAAAGGCTGGTCCTGATATCGGGATGATCGAATAGGATAATGTTCATCGGGTCAAAATAAAAAAGTCTCCACTAACAGTAAAATTAATGGAGACTTCCTTAGGAAAGAAATGATTCTTATTTCCTTTTGTACCTTCTGTTGAATTTCTCAACGCGTCCTGCGGTATCCACAAAGATCTTCTTGCCTGTGTAGAAAGGATGTGAGGCCGAACTCACTTCGATCTTGATGAGCGGATACTCCTTGCCGTCGTCCCACTTGATCTTCTCCTTGGATGTCATGGTTGACTTCGTGAGAAATTTATAATCGCTCTGTGTGTCCCAGAACACGACTTCTGAATACTTCGGATGAATGCCTTTTTTCATTGTTTTTTCTGCTTTACTTAAAAGGACTGCAAATGTATGAAAATGACCCACTTTGTGCAACAGTCTGTCTGAAAAGTTTTACCGGCCATGAAAAAACAATGATTTTTTTCACACATATCTTCGCAGCACTTGCTCCACGCCTCCGAGATAGGAAGGCCCGAAGAGGTTGGTGTGCGTCATGTGAGGATAAATGTTGTAAATATCCACACGTTCATCATAGCCCGGCTCCAGCGGCCAAACCTCCTCATAGGCAGCATAAAAATCGTGCGGGAAGCTGCCGAACATCTGCGTGAATGCCAGCTCGACCTCCCTGTGGCCGTAATACACCGCCGGATCGATGATGCACACTTTGCCATCGGGGCCCGTCATCACATTGCCGCTCCACAGGTCGCCGTGCAGCAGCGCGGGCCTGTCAGCAGGCAGCAGATCCGGCAATTTCTCATAGAACTTCCGATACCTTTCGACGAAATCACTGCTCACCAAGCCATTGCTCATAGCCAGCTTCAACTGAAACTCCAGGCGGTTTTCGATAAAAAAACCGATCCAGTTTTTATGTTTTGTGTTCGGCTGGGGCAGTTTGCCGATGTAATTGTCATGATCGAGACCATAGGTACCTGCCGAATTATCTTTATGCATGGCCGCCAGCGCCCGACCGAAATCCGCCCAGTAACCCCTCACAGGCGGTGCGGCCTCTATGAATTCCATGAGAAAATAATGTCTTCCCTGCATCATGCCCCAGGCAATGGGCCGTGGTACTTTGATGATGCGCGCCCCAGCCAACAACTTTAGCCCCAAGGCTTCTTTTTCGAACATATCCTCCGGGATTCCCTTCTGCCATTTAAGAAAGAAATTTCCTTCTGAGGTCATGAGTTTCACCCCGTTATTGATGCACCCGCCGCCGATGGAGGATGCGCTCTCCACCTTCACGGGCTTGCCAAAGGCCTGCTCCAGTGCTTCCTCATAAAATTTGTCCGGATTGCCATACATCACAGCTTATGGTCATTTTTTATCTTTTCCAATAAATTACGGCTGCTTCTCCTGAGCAGCTCGAACACCTTGTCAAAGCCGTCGGGTCCGCCATAGTAGGGATCGGGAACATCACCGCCCGTGCCGATATCGTCGAAATCACGCATTTTGAACAACTGCGCCTTGTTGTGACGGGCGCGCCTGCGCAGCCTCTCCAGATCGGCCCGGTTGCTGTCGTCCATAGCGATGATGTAATCGAACTTTTCAAAGTCACGCGGCGTCACCTCCTTGCCGTAATGATCGATGGGCACCTCGTTCTTTTGCGCCACCTCGATAGTGCGCGGGTCGGGCGGCTCGCCAATATGCCATCCCGAAGTGCCTGCAGAATCAATATGTATCTTATCCTCAAGCCCTTCCTCCCTGACGAGCTGCTTAAAAATGCCTTCCGCCAGCGGTGAACGGCAAATATTTCCGAGACAAACAAACAATACTTTTACCATACTCCATTATAAATATAAATATTCCAATAATAAACTATAATA
>WGED01000575.1 GCA_015492915.1 Cyclobacteriaceae bacterium | reverse complement strand
GCTCATGGCAAAGCATTCTCAATTTTCTATTTTATAGCGAGAATGCCGAACCTTGAGCTTTTTTTGTAATAATGATGAATAAAAAAACTGCAATACTCGTTGATGGAAGTTTTTTCTTAAAAAGATACCGATCGATTAATAAAATCAGAAAGCCTGACCCTGTAAAAACTGCAAATGATTTATGGGAAATGTGCTTAAAGCACCTGAAGCAAGCCAAGAATGAAAGTTATAACTTGTATCGTATTTTTTATTATGATTGCTTGCCATACGATAAAAAACAACACAATCCCTTAACCGGAAGGGTAATAGACTTTTCAAAAACCGATCAATACAAATTTCAGCGGTTTTTTCTGGAGGAGTTGAAAAAGAAAAGAAAAATAGCCTTGCGGCTTGGTATTCTCGAAGACAGAAAGAGATGGATTGTCAGGCCCTCTATAACGAAAGAATTACTGGCAAAACGTATTTCCGTTGACGATTTATCAGAGGATGATGTTTTGTTTGATCTTGTTCAAAAACGGGTAGATATAAAAATTGGGCTTGATATTGCATCGATGACTTTAAAAAAGCAAGTTGACCAGATTATATTAATATCGGGTGATAGTGATTTTGTGCCTGCGGCTAAACTCGCGAGAAGAGAGGGGATCGATTTTTTATTGGACCCGATGTGGAACCCAATAAAACCACATTTATTTGAACATATAGATGGATTGGTCTCTAAAATTAAAAAGCCGGTGAATTTGCGTGGTAAACGGTAAATAATTGCATAGCTCACAGAATTTCATTTCCTGGTTCAGAGCATGAGTTTCTTAGCGATTAAAAATAAACTGATTGCTGTCCCCCTCCGCTATGGCCTTTTGGGTGGGGTTGTCGTTATCGTCCTGTTTTTATTATTTTATTTTCTTCATCTCAATCCGCTGGTCAATATTAAGTTTATCGATATACTGATCTTTGGGATTTTCATCTTTTTCTGTCTTAAAGAATACCGCGACCGCTACAACGGAGGGGAGTTGCATTTCTGGCAGGGTATGTCTGCGGGAATGATCAATTACTTCACCATTGCCCTGATTTCGGCACTTTTTATCCTGATCATGACCACCCTGATCGATCCCGGACTGGTGCCTGATTACATTTCTACGCGTCTTGACTTTCTGGAACTCAATAAGCAACCGTTGGTCGAAACCATGAGTGAGAATGCGTATAACGAAGCTGTTACGGGTGTGAAAAGCACCACGGCATTTGATCTGGCACTCGATGATTTTTTGAAAAAATCAATAATTGGTCTATTTTTAAGTAGTATTATCTCAGTCCTTTTACGCAAGTAACAACTTAACCATTTTTTATCATGGAAGAAAAAACAACCGTTTCGAAGATTGGCATCCGCTATGGAATCATTACCGGATTAGTTCTGATCATTTACTCATTAGTACTGCAATTGCTGGGAATGGCCACTAACAAGGCCTTGGGGTATATCACCTATGTATTTCTGATTGTTATCATGGTGTTCGCGCACAAAGCTTATAAAGAAAACGGCGATGGCTATATGACTATTGGCCAGGGCCTTGGAATAGGCATGCTCATAAGCCTTATCGCCGGGGTGTTTTCCGGCATTTTCTCTTACGTTTATCTGAAATTCATTGATGATTCAATGATCGCCCAGATGATGGATATGCAGATAGAAGAGATGGAAAAACGTGGGATGGATGATAAAACCATTGAACAGGCCATGGAGATGACAGAAAAATTCATGACGCCTGAGTTGATCCCTCTGTTTACAATCATCGGATTGCTCTTTTTTGGATTTATCATCTCTTTGGTCGTTTCTTTATTTACCAAAAAAGCAAACCCGAGTTTAGAAGTATAATTAATGCCGGAAAAAACGGATATATCAGTTGTTGTACCCGCCTGGAACGAGGAGGAATCAATAGCTGAACTGAGTGAATGGATAAGCCGTGTGATGAATGAGTACGGCTTTACTTATGAAATATTGGTGATTGATGACGGCAGCACCGACGGCACATGGGGAAAGATTGTCGGGCTGTCATCGGCCAATCCCAACATTAAAGGGCTGAAATTCAATCGCAATCACGGCAAATCCGCCGCGCTTGATACAGGCTTCCGCCATGCGCAGGGCGAGGTGGTCATCACCATGGATGCCGACCTGCAGGACAGCCCCGACGAGATTCCCGCTTTATATGACATGATCGTAAAGGATGGTTACGACCTCGTGTCGGGATGGAAAAAGAAACGTTACGATCCCATCAACAAAACTATCCCCTCAAAGTTTTTTAATTATGTAACGCGAAAGATATCCGGGATTAAGCTGCACGACTTCAATTGCGGGCTGAAGGCTTACAGGAATAATGTTGTAAAAAACATCCATGTGTACGGCGAAATGCACCGCTATATCCCTGTGATCTGCAAGTGGTACGGATTTAATAAGATAGGAGAAAAAGTGGTCGAACACCGCCCGAGGAAATACGGGAAAACCAAGTTCGGTCTCGAGCGGTTCATCACAGGGTTTCTCGATTTGCTGTCAGTGACATTTGTGTCCAAATTCAGCAAAAAACCCATGCATTTTTTCGGCACGATGGGCACACTGTCGTTTCTTGCCGGTTTTTTCATTACCATTTACATCATCTTCCGCAAACTATGGAGCCTCTATCATCATCTTCCATTTCGTGACGTCACGGACCAACCGCTTTTTTATCTCGCACTCATTGCCATCATCATTGGAGTGCAGCTTTTTCTGGCGGGATTTCTGGCCGAAATGCTCACTATGGCCAATGAAAAAAACACGGAATATTTACTGATCGACAAAGTTGGCTTCTGAGATCGCTGTCATCGTGC
>WGED01000574.1 GCA_015492915.1 Cyclobacteriaceae bacterium | reverse complement strand
GGATATCATAGAGATAGTAACATCTTTTAATATTAAAATTCACCTCTATTCCATTATTAATAGCTGTAATGTTACCTGACTCTGTATGGATCTTTGGTAGACTAAGTAATTTAATGTCCTTAATTAATGTCATTTTCATATGCCTTCCTGAATCAATTCAACCAATTTATATATATAATCATCAGGGTTATACACCGAGTTTGATAAATGGAGGCTTAAGGCGTTTGTACTGAAATTCTCCATATGTCGCCAGGTAAGCGGGGGCAGGTACAAACCCACATATGATCGGTTTAAAGAGTACTTACTAGTTGTACCATCTTTGGAGGTAACAATTACATCAAACGAACCTGAAAGGGCAATAATTACTTCATGTTGAGTCTTATAAGCATGTCCTCCACGAAGTTCCCCTCCAGGAACGTTATATGTCCAGAAAACACGCTTTATTTTAAAGGGAATGTGCTCCTCGTTTTGTAAAAATGTCAAATTCCCCCTAGGATCAGAGATCTTTGGAAAATCAAGCAAAGCAATTTCCATCTGATTTTATAACTAAAATAACTTAAGAATGGTAGGCATTTAGCTGCCATTTCTTATGCTACTGATCTTCATAATATCCTCCCCCCTTCTTTTTTCTGCCATAATAACCATAGCCGTAACCATAGCCGTAACCATAACCATAACCATAACCATAACCATAACCGGGGCCAAACTTATAGATGTCATTAAAAACAATACTTACATGTGCCAGCTTACCAATGCGCACCTGTTGCTCTAAATTTTTCAGAGCGTCCAGTGGAGTATAATTCTGACGGGTAATAAACAAAACATGATCGGCAAAATTGGTAATTTCGAGGGCATCGGCTACTATGCCTATCGGTGGTGTATCAATCAATACGATATCGAAGTCTTGCTTTAAGTGCTCCACAAGCTTACGGAACTCAGGCCGTAAAATCAACTCGCCAGGATTGGGCGGTACCGGCCCGCTACTGATTACATAGAGGTTGTCAATCCGTGTTTTCTGAATAATGTCCACTATTTCTGCCCGACCCGACAAATAGGTACTCAGACCAACGGCATTGCTCAGGTCGAGTTCCTGGAATATGCGGGGCTTACGCATATCGGCCCCCAGGATAATGGTATTTTTGCCCGACAAGGCAAAAATATTGGCCAAATTCAAGGCGGTAAATGACTTGCCCTCACCCGATATGGAGGAGGTAAGCATGAGTACAAAGCGATCTTTCTGCACAAAATAATTCAAATTGGAACGCAGAGATCGAAAGGCTTCTGCCAGTGAAGATTTGGGTTTGTTGCTGACCACCATACGGTCAGGGTTGGGGTTATGGCCAATCACTCCCAATATAGGGATATTCGTAGCTTTCTCAATGTCATCTTTTGACTGCACCCGGGTATTGAACATCTCTTTCAGCACAAAAAAGCCGATGGGTATAACCAACCCCAGGAACAACGCAATAGCATAGTTGAATCTAACCTTGGGAGAAATAGGGCCGCCAGCCCGATAGGGTTCGTTTACAGTAACCACATCCGATACCGTTGAGGCCTCCGAGATAGCTGCCTCGGAGCGCTTCTGGCTAAGAAAATTATAGAGGCTTTCCCCCAGCCGGTAGGTACGCTGGATGGTTACGTACTGGCGTTCAGCACGTGGCAATACCCTCAGCTGTCTTTCATAGAGGTCTATTTGTTTCTCCAGTTGGTGAATGGCAATTTTATCTGTAGCGCGTAGATTAGTGATGCTTTCCAGAATACCCTTTTGCAGACTTTGTATTTGCTTACGAAGGTTTAGGGCCAATGGATTTTCAGTGCTTGTATTTACCGCCAAGGAACGGGCTTGCACCTGGAGTTCGGCCAGTTGCTGTACCATGCCCACCAGTACCGGATCATCTATACCCACGGCCGAAGGCAACACGATTTGTTCCACACGCTGCGGATCATTAAGATAATCCTCTACGTAGTCATAGTAGGTTTGTTTTACCAAATAAGCCGTTTTTTCTTTTTCCAACTTCTCTATTTCCAGCAAAATCTGTCGTGCTTTTTCATCAAGATTGGTTACCACATTTTTGTCTTTAAAAGCTTCCAACTGCTTTTCAATTATCAGCATAGAATCGGCTATAATTGATAGCTGGGTATCGATAAACTCCTTGGAATTGCGAGCTGTCTCTTTCTTTTTCTCCTGATCCTGACGGGCATAGAAGTAAATCAGGGTACGGAGAAAATCCAGCTCCTTGGTGGCCGTGGGGCCATTGATAGACAGATTCACCACCGAAGCTCCTTCTTCGGCCCATTCTACCTGCAGCCTGGAGGCATAGCTTTTGGCCAGGGCAAAACCGTTAGAAAACTGTATGTAAATATCCCTATCTTTGTTCTCCTGCACAAATTTAGGTTCTACATAAAGCTTAAAGCCATCTATTTCAAGGGTATCGTTAAATTGCCCGATAAATTCGGCTTGTAGTGAAAACGTATCGTTTTCATTCACTTCACGAGTCAGCTTAAATCGGTTACCCTCAAGAAACATAAAAGTAAACTTACCGGTAAGATAGCGGTTACCTTGTTTGTTGCCGGTAATTTTCACCGGGGGTTTGTCGTAGAGTTCACTCGACTTCACCCGTCCCTCTCCATAGTAAGAAACCGTAAGACCCAGCGAATCCACCACTTGCTGGATAAGAGGAAATGAACGGATGATATAGGGCTCGTTCAGGAAGTTGCGATAGGCATTAACCAGCGGGTTGTTGTATAGCAACTCAGCCGACTGGCCGGCTTCTTCACTCTCCTTGATGATGATCGATGCCGCCAGCGGATAAATACGCGTAGCATAGCGGTTGTACACATAAGCGGCACTCAGGGCTATCAGCAACGAGGCCACTACCACATACCAGTAGCGCAACACCCGGTACCACACCCGCTCGTAGTTGATGACGGGGTTTTCTTCGGGTTGTTGTGTAGTCTGAAGATTATTTGTATCGAAGGTAGTTTTTGGCACGTTTTATTTCTTTAATTGGTTTGAAAAGCGTAGGAGCTCAAAGCTCGAAGCTGGAAGCTCGAAGCTGGAAGCTGGGAGTACTTTATTTTTCATGACCACTTTGATATATAGAGTTAATCAGTCCTTTAATCATACTGGCTATTTCAAATCCTTCTGCCTCCAAGTCTTCCAACTGTGTTGAACTAATCCAATTCTTTTTCTCAAAAATGTGCAATAATGTAATCGCTTCATATAAAGAGCCTCTTGC
>WGED01000573.1 GCA_015492915.1 Cyclobacteriaceae bacterium | reverse complement strand
GCTTGTAGGCCTGCTTCAGCGACCAGAATGCCGAAAACTCATCGCTGTATTTCATCTTCAGAACAGCCCACTGCAATTTGATCTCAGAACGGAGAAAGGTCTCATATTGCGATGAAAAAGCCCGGGCTTTCAGTTCGTCGAGCAATTCCGCTTCCCTGTTTTTATGAGTTTTGTAAAACTGACCATCATCGGCAAGGAAAACTTCGGCTGCATCAAGCAGAGCATGGAGATAAAAACGATGAGGATGAGCCGGCGGTTTATTGAGCGTTTGCCGGCAGGAATCAAACTCGAGATTAAGGAATTGTTGCCAGGCAATCGTCAGATCAGGTACAGGCTGCCCACTGGCCCAGCCGCTGAACAGGGACAAAAAGACCGCCAATAAAAAAAGGCGAACATTTCGATTCGCCTTCAGGATATAATGCTTTAAAATCATAGCCACAGGCTATTTTTTGGCACGTGTCGTTCGCTTCTTTTTGGGTTTTTCTTCTTCAATCACCTCTTCCACTCTGGCAAAGATCCTTCCGCAGTGCTCGCAGACAATGATCTTTTTGCGCTCTCTTACCTCAGCCTGCCTCTGCGGCGGCACCACATTGAAACAACCTCCGCAGGCATCCCTGGCTACTGCAACCACAGCCAAACCGTTGCGGGCATTTTTTCTGATCTTATTGTAAGATTTCAGCAACCGCTCCTCAATTTTGGCAGCGGCCTTTTCTCTGAGCGCCTTAAGTTTTGTCTCTTCCTCCATGCTCTCCGAAGTGATCATTATCAGCTCCTTCTTCTTGCTCTCAAGGTCCTTCTTACGCTCGTTGAGAATCTCTTCAGTAGCGGTGATCTCCTCTTTTTTGGCTTCTATTTTTGCCTCGGCTTCTTTGATGCGCTTTTCGCAAATTTGTATCTCAAGTGTCTGAAGCTCAATTTCTTTCGTCAGGGCATCGTATTCGCGATTGTTCCTGACGTTCATTTGCTGATCCTCGTACTTCTTGATGAGCTTGTTGGCCTCGACGATAGCGTTTTTATTGTCAGCGATCGCCTGGTTTTGCTCTTCTATTTCGTTGTTGTATTTGAGGATCCTTGTTTCATATCCTACGATTTCGTCTTCCAGATCTTTTACCTCATCGGGCAGTGCGCCCCTTATTTTTAAAATTTCATCGAGTTTTGAGTCTATTTCCTGGAGTTTGATTAAAGCATCGAGCTTTTGTGCAACTGTTTTGTCCATCAAATTATGCGTATAAAATTGGATTTGTATTCACGTCCGAAAAATGGAGTGCAATATTAGCAAAATTTTCATTTAAAAACTCATAAATCAACTCTTTTGTAAATTGCTCGCTCTCATAATGACCGACATCGGCGATGATGATTTTATCCTCCGCATCAAAGAACTCGTGATACTTGAAATCGGCGCTCACAAAAATATCCGCTCCGGCGCGGATAGCATCCTGCAGCAGAAAACTGCCCGCGCCACCGCACAGAGCAATCTTGCCGATGCTGTCTTTTATAATCCCCGTATGCCGGATCGCCTTAGCGCAGAGTTTCTCTTTGATCAAGGCTAAAAATGCCTCTGTTTTCATGGGTTGCGGCAACATGCCGGTCATACCTGCACCGGTTTCATTGTCGTAATTGATGAGGCGGTGCAGATAATATGCCACTTCCTCATAAGGATGGGCGTCGAAAAGCGCCTGCAGCACCTTGTCTTTCAGGTATGCGGGCAGGATCACCTCTACCCGTGTTTCATTTACTTTTTCCAGTTCACCCACTTGCCCGATGGCCGGATTGGCGTCGCCGGTCGGCAGGAATGTGCCCGTACCCTCGAGGCGGAAACTGCAGTTTTTGTAATTACCGATCATACCTGCTCCGGCGGCATGCATGGCCTGCATGACATTTTCGGTATTTTCTTTCGGAATAAAAGTAGTGAGCTTGAGCAGGGTCTGATTAGAAGGCCGCAATATTTTTGTATCAATGAGCCCAAGCGCTTCAGCGAGCTTTTTGTTGACGCCGTGGCGCACGCTGTCGAGATTGGTGTGGATGGCATAGATAGCCACGTCGTTTTTGATGGCTTTGATCACGGTACGTTCCACATAGTTTTTGCCCGTGAGCGATTTGAGTCCGCGAAATATGATCGGATGGTGCGCTATGACAAAATTACATTTTTCGCGCACCGCTTCATCGATGACGGCTTCCGTGCAATCAATTGCAATGAGCGCCCCCGTCAGTTCGTTCTCCCTATTGCCGGTGATGAGGCCCGCATTGTCATAACTTTCCTGAAGCGCCGGCGGGGCCAAAATTTCCAATTGTGTGATGATGTCTTTTATTTTAACCATATTTATAGAACTTTGCGTGCACTCAAAATTAATCAATTCCGGCTTTTAATCATGTCGATAACGAGGTTACTTCTACTCCCTTTTGCCGCACTCTACAAAGCCGCCACGGATGTGAGGAATGTGCTATATGAAAAAAAGGTCAAAAAGTCATATTCCTTCGACCGGACGGTGATCAGTGTGGGCAATCTGACAGCGGGAGGCACAGGCAAGACACCTTTTGTGGAAATGCTCATCCGGATATTGAGAGATCGTCATAACCTCTCTGTGCTCAGTCGCGGATACGGCAGGAAAACTTCCGGTTTTCGCATTGCGGGACAAACAGACAATGCCTCGACGCTCGGAGACGAACCGTTTCAATATTTTCTGAAGTTCGGCGATACGGTGACCGTCGCTGTTGGAGAAAAGCGTGCAGATGCCATTAAAAAGCTGATCGATGAGAAACCCCATACGGATATTTTTATTCTCGACGACGCGTATCAGCATCGCAGCGTGCTGCCTGATATAAACATTTTGCTCACCGATTTTCACCGGCCTTTTTACAAAGATTATGTGCTGCCTGCGGGAATGCTGCGCGAGGCGCGAAAAAATGCTGCAAGAGCCGACTTTATCGTGGTGACAAAATGCCCGGCCGATCTCAGCAGTGAACAACGTGAGCAAATAAAGCAAAATATCATGCGATATGCCGGTATGGAAAAAGAGGTATTTTTTAGCGGGATCAGATACCTGGAGCCTGTGCGGTTTCATGGGAAAGACGCCTTTTCCGAGCATATTTTTCTGTTTACGGGCATAGCTAATCCTGCTCCGATGGCTGATTATATCGACACAAAATATCATTTGCTGGAGCATAAAAAATTCCCCGATCATTATGACTATTCTGCAGGCGCTGCGGAGGGAATAATGAAAAACTTCAGCAATCACGACATCCGGGAAAAGTGTTTGCTCACTACCGAAAAAGATATGGTGCGGATCAGAAATAACGAAAAGCTCATGGAGGTATTTGGCGACGTCCCCTTGTTTTATTTACCGATTGAATTGTATTTCTTGGAAAAGGGGGATTTTTTTGCCAAATATTTGAAAGACAGGATTAAAAAGGACGAAAGCAAAACGGATAAAATAACAAGATGGTAAAACGGTTTGGCATATTGCTGATACTCACAGGGCTGGTTGTGAATGCCCTGGCACAAAGCCGGATCGTTGACGATACCACCAAGCAGGTTTACGGCCCATACACCACCTTTTACCGCACGTTCGAGGATATTAAATACAACAAGGATTATCTGCATAAAATCGATTCAACAGTTGGCAATCTGCACAGGTTTAATGCGGTAGAAAAGCTTGAATTCAAATACCAGAATCTCGGAAACCTCGGCACGGCATTGCACCCTATTTTTTACAATCTGCCAAAAAATGTGGGCATACGCTCCGGATTCGACTCCTATATTCCCTACTACATCACTGCCGAAGACATTCGCTTTTACGATACCCGGTCGCCTTATACGCCTGTCAATGTGGTGATCGGCGGTAAAGGCAGGGCTGTAACCAACGTGCATCACACGCGCAATATCACCCCTTACTGGAATGCGGGGTTTCATTACCGGCGCATCAATGCCGACAAACAAGTGGCGTCCACCGGGCGGGGTGACAATCAGACGGCCTCCACAGCCTATTTTATTCACTCTGATTACGAATCACCCAACGGTAAATATCACGGGCTGATCAGCTTCAGCAGGCTCAATCACAAGGTAGTGGAACAGGGAGGCATCGTGATCCCCGAGGGCGATCCCATCAATTCTTATTTCGATCCGAATGCCAATGTGGCCTTGCAAAATGCGCGAAGCCAGGATTTCCGCGTCGGACTTAATGTATACAATCATTACAAGCTCCGAAAGGAATTTCAGGTGTATCATTCATTTGATTACATCCAGAACAGGAACTTTTTCATAAATGAGCCCCTGGGCACCGACAAGGAATATTACGACCGGGTGCTTATCAACCCCGACTCCACGACTGATGAATTTCAGACCGGCCAGGTGATCAATGAGATGGGACTCAAAGGCGACCTGGCCAAAATGTTTTACAACTTTTATATAAAGTTCAGAAATGTTAATTTCCGGTCGCGGTATCTGCCCGGCGAACAGCTTTATTTTGAAAATTCCGGCGGGTTCAATCTGCGGTATGATTTCGATTCGGCACAATATATCCATGCGGCAGGCGAGTACATCCTCGGCGGCTATTACCGCTTCGGAGCCGAATATTTCAACAAATTTTTCACGGTGGAGTACTGGCGCACACAATCCAGGCCGGCCATCATCGAAGACCGCTATTTCGGCAATCATTTCGAATGGCAAAACAATTTCGCCACCCCTGCTTCCGATCTGATCCGGGGCAGCCTTATTTACAGCAATAAATTCATGAGAATCGAGCCATTCGCCTCGGTCATCAATGTGCAGAACAACATCTATTACGATTATGACAAGATGCCCGCCCAGGCTGAAGGCTCGGCCAGGATACTGCAATTTGGAATGAGGCTCAATCTTTCCCTTGCAAATGCTGTCTTTTGGGAGAATGAAGGGATTTACACCAATCTCTCCGGCGACAGTGAGGCGGTGAACTCATTCAGAATTCCGGAGTTATTCATCAATTCAAAGCTGTATTACGGCGGTTACTGGTTCAACAAAAAGCTCTACGTCATGTTTGGTGTTGATACCAATTACAAGAGCTCTTACTATGCGCCGGCCTACAACCCTGTCGTTCAGCAGTTCTACCTTCAGGATGATTTTATCATACCCTCATACTTCCTGCTCAATGCTTTTGCCGAATTTCAGATCGTGCACGTGACCGTTTATCTCAAGATGGATCATCTCAACCAGTCGAGAAACAGCGGGTACTTTACCTTCCCTCATTACATCGGTCAGCCCCGCGTATTTGACCTCGGTATCCGCTGGTTGTTTTTTGATTGAAAAAATCGTGTATTTTTCATAGAAAAGCTTCAGCATCCTCTCAACATATCTGTCATCCAGGCTGTTAATTTCCGGAATGGAAAAATGGTTGTTTTCTCGTGGGCGAGGCAGCCATGACTGTCAAAAGCAACCCCTGAAAATCACGTTTTTCTTTTTTTCTTTTTGGCGGCAGGGAAGAGCACGTTGTTGAGAATCAGGCGATAACCGGCCGAATTGGGGTGCAGGTTGAGGTCGGTGGGCTCTTCGCCGACGCGGTGTTGGTAGTCTTCGGGATCGTGGCCGCCGTAGAAGGTCCAAAACCCCTTGCCGAAGATGCCGTGGATGTACTTTGCTTCGTCGATGCCGTTGGTTTCGCCCATGATCACCACATCGGGCTTGATGAGTTCTTTCTTAAATCCGGTCGTCTGTCCCATGAATCCTTTGAGTATCTGTTCGTGGTTTTGCGTGAGCATAGTGGGGATGGGGTCCCACTTAGCAGAGAACTGAAATAAAGTAAAATAGTCGTTGTTTTGCGTCAGGCCCCGCTCGGCGGGCTGATTATCAATGTTGGAGTATTCATACTCGTAAGGGTTCATTTTGAGTTTAAAATCTCTGAAGGCAAAGGTCCTGGAATAGTCCAGCCTCTTCTGTGCATCCTGGTCGGGCGGGTCGCCGTCATACACCGACGCCACAATATCAACACCTTCTGCAGACAGCGCAATGTCATAGGTATCGGTTGCAGAGCACATAGCAAACAGAAATCCACCGCTGCCTACATAAGCTTTTATTTTTTTTACTACCGCCAGTTTGAGTTGTGATACTTTTGAAAAGCCATGCTTTCGGGCCGACTCCTTAAATTCCATTTTCTGTTTGCGGTACCATGGGTAGTTCGCATACGATTGTTCGAATTTGCCAAACTGGCCTGTAAAATCCTCATGGTGCAAGTGCAACCAGTCGTATTTCGGCAGTTCGTCATACAGCACCTCATCGTCGAAGATGACATCGTAGGGTATCTCGGCATAGGTCAGCACGAGGGTTACGGCGTCGTCCCACGGCTGGGCTGTCTTCGGTGAATAAACGGCTATTTTCGGTGCTTTCTCAAGCTTCATCACATCCGTGTTAGAGGCAGGATTGGCAATCTCCTTCAGAATGCTATTGGCCTCCGCATCGGAAATGACCAGGTAGCGCACTCCTCTGATGATCAGTTCGTTCTCAATCTTCTGATGATAATCCATCATAAAGCTTCCGCCCTTGTAATTGAGTAACCAGTCAACCTCTACCCCCTGATCTATTACCCAATAGGCAATCCCGTAAGCTTTCAGATGATTTGTCTGTGTTTCATCCATCGGAATGAAAAGGCTGTTGGCATACAAAATAGCCGGGAAGAGACAAAATAGTGCGGTGACAATTATTTTCGATATCATTTTAACATCCTTATTGACCGATGATGTACATATAACGAAACTAAAATAATATTAGTTAGAGACATCGGGTACTAAATTTATCTTTATAAAAATTCAAATGTATGAAACGAACATGGATTTTTTTAATCTGCTGTTCAAACATACAGCCGGTCAAGACAAAGTTATTATTAGAAATAGTTGAAAACCGGAAAATTCTACCAGATGGATTTAAAGGAAAATATCAGAGAAGGCTTTAAGGCGATCAAATCGAATCTGCTGCGCACCATCCTGACGGCAAGCATCATTGCCATAGGCATCACCTCTCTGGTGGGCATCCTCACAGCCATCGACGGCATCAAAGCATCGATCGATACGAGTTTCTCAAGTCTGGGAGCCAATTCATTTGACATACGGCGCAAACGCCCCGACCCCACAATAAAATCGGGAAAAGAACAAAAAAAATATCCTTTGCTGAAAAAAGACGAGGTGCTGGAGTTCAGAGACCGGTTTATGGAAGGGCTGGTGACGGTGCACCTGATAGTGAGCGGCACGGCAGAAATAAAACGCTTTTCAAAAAAAACAACACCGAATTATACCGTCCGGGGGATTGATGAGAATTTCATGCGGATAAGAAATTACAATATCGTCAACGGACGAAATTTCACTCCGCTCGATATACAAAAAGGCCGCAACTATGTGATCATCGGCGATGAGGTGGTGAACAACCTGTTTGAAGACGATGAAGACCCGATCAATAAAAAGATTTCTTTCTATGGCACACAATTTATCGTCATCGGAGTGCTGGAAAAAAAGGGAGGTGCCGGTGGTACTGATTTTGCCGACCGCACACTGTTCATTCCCCTTAAAAACGGGATCCGCCTTGTGAGAGGCACCCCGCATTATCGTATTACGGTAAGCGTAAACGATGCGACTAAACTGGACCATGCTGTGGGCGAGGCGACAAGTCTGATGAGAAGAATAAGAAGGGACCCCATCGGCGAGGAGGAATCATTTGAGCTGAGTGTAAACAAAACCCTGGAGGAAGAACTTAACGAGCTGTCATCGTATCTCAGAATCGGTGGATTTTCTATAGGATTTATCACGCTTGTCGGCGCTTCTATTGGTCTAATGAACATTATGCTTGTGTCGGTTACGGAGCGAACAAGGGAAATCGGCGTGCGTAAGGCCATCGGTGCTACGCCCATGAAGATCAGGCTGCAATTTCTGATCGAAGCCATACTGATTTGCGTGCTCGGAGGCGTTGCCGGAGTGATTCTCGGCCTGACGGTGGGAAACGTCATATCCAATATCATTAAGGCGGGTAACTTTGTGGCACCCTGGGGCTGGGTACTTATGGGCCTGGCCGTATGTATATTTGTGGGTGTAGCTTCAGGCATTTATCCTGCACACAAAGCATCCAAGCTCGATCCGATCGATGCACTGAGGTATGAATGAGTTATGACTTTTAAGGCATTTTTTATTGCAAAAAATTTGAGGGGAGAGATTAGGCCGAAAAATTATAGCATTTATTGAAAAAAGGGGTATTCCCGTTGAATATATTTTTTAACAACAACTTTTTATCTATAATTACTTTTTAAGGAGGTTAGTAAAGGAGTACCTGATATTACTCCCGGTTTAATGATTATACTGAAGAGGATCATCATTTTAGTTTTTCTGATATTGCAGCATAACTTGTTGCTGGGGCAAGCTGATTCCAAAAAGTTAGCCCCCCCCTATCCGGACGACGCGTTAAAAAAGGCGATTTTGTCATACGGCGAAGCTGTCGACGAGAGCACGGCGCTTTATAATGGCGTGGAATACAGCTATCGCAATCCCGATATCAAAGGAACACCGTTTTTCAACGATGACAAGCTGTATAACGGATCAATTGTGTACGACGGACAATTGTACACTGGCATCAATTTAAAATACAACATTTACAAAGATATCCTGATCACCGATTATTACGATGCGCAAAACTTCTTCCATCAGTTGCAATTGATCAAGGAAAAAATCGAGTCTTTCTCATGGGAAGGGCATGAATTTATACACATAAAACAGGACGTGGTCAACAGCGGCATGCCGTCCGGTTTTTACGAATTGTTACACGCCGGACAAGTGCGTGTGCTGGGCAGATACACCAAATCAGTCAAGAAAAACAGTGATGGAGGGAGTCAATTATTTGTCTTCGCAAGAAAAGATAACTACTACCTTCAAAAAGATGGGGCAATGATAAAAGTGAAGAAAAAACGCTCTGTTTTGGAGATGATGGGAGATAAGGAGCGGGAGATAAAAGCTTTTATGAAAAAGAATAAATTCAGGCTGAAGGCGAATCCGGGGCGGGAGCTCTCTGCGATAGCCGCTTATTATGATGAGCTTCATGAGAAATAGACGTTTTTTATATGGACAATTCATCATGCTCCTGGTGGCGGTTTTGCTTCATGCAAAAGCAATGGCACAAACTACCCCCGGCCAGGTAAAGATAACCGGAAGCTTCGACCATGTCCTGTTCAGGGATTTTGTAACAGCCGTCGAGCGCGATCACCCGGTCAGGTTTTATTTTGCACCTCAATGGGTTGACAGCCTTTTTGTCGATGGCAACTATGAAAATGCCTCCCTCCGGGAGGTATTAAAAGACGTCTTTTATGGGCATGAGCTCTCCGCTGCCTTCAAGGATGACAGAGTTATCATCACCAGAGGCTATACGGTCAGCATGGATTTGCCGCTGAATTTTTTCGATCCGGTCATATCAACGCCATCCGAACCTTCGGTAGCGGTTTTTGAATTTGAAAAAAATACCCATGCACAAAAAGCCATAAAATCGACCATAGAAACACAATTGATGGTGATCGGCTCAAAAGCGGACAGAGCGAAAGGAGGCAAGGCCACCCTGGCCGGCCATATCCGTGAAGCCGAATCAGGCGAACCGGTTATAGGAGCTGTAATTTATGTCGAAAATCCATGGATCGGTGTGGCGACTGACGCTTTCGGTTATTACTCCGTCACACTGCCAAAAGGTCGGTATACTGTGAAATTAAAGAGCATCGGGCTCAAAGATACCCGGCGCGAGGTATTGCTCAACGGCGACGGCACGCTGGATATAGAAATGGAAGAAGATGTAATACCCCTGAAGGAAGTGGTCATCGAGTCGGAAAAAGATATCAATGTGCGGGGAATGCAGATGGGCCTCGAGCGGATTGACATGAGAACCGTGCGACAGATACCACCTGCACTGGGCGAAGCTGATATTCTGAAGATCACGGTGACTTTGCCGGGTGTGCAGTCGGTAGGCGAAAATGCAACCGGATTTAATGTCCGGGGCGGCTCTGTAGACCAGAATCTGATGCTTTTCAATGACGTTCCCATTTTCAACACTTCGCACCTTTTCGGTTTCTTTTCGGTTTTCAACCCCGATGTGCTCCGCAATGCAGAATTGTTTAAAAGCGCCATACCGGCAAATTACGGTGAGCGTATTTCATCCATTTTTGATGTCAAGATGCGGGACGGCAACAAGAAAAAATTTGCCGGTTCAGGAGGCATCAGCGCGGTGACGGGAAGGCTGACATTTGAAGGGCCGATCATAAAGGATAAAACATCATTTATAATTGGCGGAAGAAGCACCTATTCCGACTGGATATTAAAGCAAATACCGGATGCCTCATTAAAAAACAGCAGCGCGTCATTTTACGATATCACCGGCCGGATCAGCCATGAGTTTAATGATAAAAACTCCCTGTTTCTCACGGGGTATTACAGTGGGGATAAATTTAATCTAAACTCCGATTCGCTGTACAATTATTACAATATCAATGCTTCGGCACAGTGGAAACATATCTTCAAAACCAAACTCTACGGCGTATTCACGGCTTTGTACAGCAAGTATGGTTATGATGTGAGCAGCAACGCCAATCCCGTCAATGCCTTTAACCTGGGATACGAGATCAATCAGAGCGGATTAAAAGCAGATTTCAGCTTTTTCCCCAACTCGAATCATAAGATTGATTTCGGACTGCAGTCAAACTACTATATGCTTCGTCCAGGAAGCTTTGTGCCGCTAGGTTCAGAATCTCTTATCGTTCCGGATATTCTGGAGCAGGAGCGCGGGGTCGAAACGGCGATTTATCTCAGCGACCGCTATGAAGTGAGCAGGAATTTTTCGATTTACGGCGGGTTAAGATATTCGTTTTACACCTATCTCGGGCCCAAAACCGTTAACCGGTATCAGCCTGACAAGCCGCTCAGTCCGGAGAATATCACAGGGGAAAAGAAATATGGCAGTGGCGAAATTATAAAGACATATCAGGGGCCTGAATTCAGGCTGTCGATGCGCTATGCACTGAATGATCAGAATTCCATAAAGCTGAGCTACAACAGAATGCGGCAATATATTCACATGATCTCCAATACCGCCGCCATTTCTCCGCTCGATATTTGGAAACTGAGCGATCCGTATCTCCCTATGCAGATCGGCGATCAAATATCACTTGGTTTTTATAAAAATTTAAAGCAAAACTCCATAGAAGCATCGCTCGAGGTTTATTATAAAAAGATCAGGAACCTGATAGAATTTAAAGGCGGTGCAGAACTGATCCTTAATCCGCACCTTGAAACAGAGCTGATCAGCGGGTTGGGCAGGGCGTACGGCGTTGAGGTTATGTTTAAGAAAAAAGTAGGGAAGCTCAACGGATGGCTCAGCTACACCTATTCAAGGTCTCTCATCCAGGCCGGCGGCAAGTATCCGGAAGAGCAAATCAACAACGGGGAATATTACCCGACAAATTTTGACAAACCTCATGATCTCACCCTCGTCTCCAATTACAAGTTCTCGAGAAGATTGAGTTTTTCAGCCAATTTTACCTACAGCACAGGCAGACCGATCACCTATCCGGTGGCAAAATATTTCTATGACAATGGCGTGCGCATTCAATATTCGGACAGAAATCAGTTCAGGGTCCCGGATTATTACCGGCTGGATATATCTTTCAATCTGGAAGGAAACCATAAAATAAAAAAGCTGGCTCACAGTTCGTGGACACTGGCGGTGTACAATCTCACGGGGAGAAAAAATGTGTATTCCATCTATTTCGTCACGGAAAACGAAGATGTAAAGGGATATAAACTCTCCATCTTCGGGCAGGCAATACCTACCCTCACTTATAATTTTAGATTTTAATGCGATTCAGTTATTTAAATATCGTTGTCATCGTAATCCTGGGTCTGGTAGTGCTCAGGTGCATCGAACCTTTCGACCCACCGAAGGAAGATTTTCAGGATCTGCTGGTAATCGAAGGGTTGATCACTGATGAGGCCAAACCGCACCAAATTACCATTTCCCGGACATTCCCAATCGATACCCTGCTGAAGATTCCTGTAAACGGAGCCTCTGCGTCCATTGTTGACGATCTCGGCAATAAATACGGTCTGCAACCTGTAGGGGACGGTAAATATGAGACAAGCTGGCCTGAATTTCAGGGACAACCGGGCAGGACTTATCAGCTTCTCGTCACCACATCCCTGGGAGATATGATTCAGTCAGATCCCGTCGTGATGAAAAAAGTGCCTGAAATAGACAGCGTTTCATGGGAAATATCCACCCGCCTGCTGGATGACGGTACTGTTACAGACGGTGTTCAGATTTATGTAAGCACGCACGATCCCGACAATGAAACCAGAAACTACCGCTGGCAATATATTGAGACATGGGAATTCAACACTCCTTATCCTACATATTATAAGTGGTCGGGCAATCAGATCGTAGTGAGGGATGAAAATATCTCCAAATGCTGGACGAACAACAGCTCCGATGAAATACTGATAGGAAGTTCGGGCAATTTGTCAGATGATATCATCTCCCTCTATCCGCTGGTATATATTTCTGCCAACGCTTCCAACAGGCTGAGGATAAAATACAGCATCCTGGTCAGGCAATATGCCCTGAGTGATGAAGCATGGTTTTACTGGAAGCAAATGAAAAAGATGAACCAGGAAATGGGCAACCTCTTTGCACCACAACCAACAGCCGTGCAGGGAAATTTGCACAATGTTACACGGCCTCAAATTCCCGTTATCGGATATTTCGACGCCTCCGGGGTAAAAGAAAAGAGAATATTCATTTCAAGTCACGACCTGGACGGCATGAAGGTTTATTCGGGCTATGATTATTGCCCCGTTGATTCGCTGAGGCTCGCCGACATTTCGAAATATCCGTTTAAAAATTCCCGCAATCCCATGTACACGTATTTGAATGAAATGGGTTTTGTGGCAGGATATCTCATGTCAACTATCCAATGTACCGATTGCACCTTGCGGGGTGAAAATGTCAAACCTGATTTCTGGGAATGAAAAATCGCCTGTTTTTCATAGCGCTTTGTTTGGGGGTCCTACCGGCAATAAGTTCCGGCGGGTTCGTTGCCGTGTTTGCTCAAACAAATGGAATTGATGTTCCATCATCGTTTCAGCACTACAGGACTGATCACTATACAGAAAAGGTATACCTGCAGGCTGATCGCGACCTTTATCTGACAGGCGAAACGATCCGGTTTAAAGTGTTTTGTCTCGAAGGTTCAACCCACAAAACCTCTCCCCTAAGCAAAGTCGTGTACGTGGAACTGATCAGGGATAGTCTCGATGATGTTGCAAACGCCATTATTCTGCTGAAAGACGGCAAAGGATCAGGATCTTTGTATTTACCCACCACCCTACCCTCCGGAAATTATACCTTGCGCGCCTACACAAAATGGATGAGAAATTTTTACGAAATTTATTTTTTTCATCGCAAAATTACTGTCATCAATCCATTCAGGAGGCTGGGAGCGGAGAAACAGGAAGTCCCCCGTTTGGCCGATCTGAAATTTTTCCCGGAAGGCGGTTATCTGGTTGAAGGACAGAAAAGCAAAGTGGCTTTCGTCGGAACAGACCAGCGCGGCAAGGGTATAACCGTTCGTGGGTGGATAGGCGATGAAAATGGCCAAAAAGTCATAGAATTTAATTCGTTGCATGCAGGAATCGGCTCTTTTGAATTTACACCTGAAGAGGGCAAAAACTACACAGCCTATATTACCGGCCCCGACAGTCTTCAATATGGTTTTCCGCTACCGAAACCTTTGTCTCAGGGCCTGTCACTGCATGTGGAAAATCATGAAAATTCCATTAAAATTCATGTTGCCCTGACCGGAAAGGGTGATCCGAGGGCCGGACTTTTTATCCATACGCGCAATGTCATCAGAGATTATGCAAAACTGGATCTCACTACCGGACAGGCAGTTTATACAATTGAAAAATCCAAACTCCCTCCCGGCATCGCACATATTACCCTGTTCGACGCTGCCGGACGCCCGGCTCGCGAACGTCTTCTTTTTATCAGACC
This sequence comes from Cyclobacteriaceae bacterium, assembly GCA_015492915.1. GTDB lineage: Bacteria > Bacteroidota > Bacteroidia > Cytophagales > Cyclobacteriaceae > JAAUQL01. The sequence continues at coordinate 21 of WGED01000573.1, read as the reverse complement.
TAAGCATTTGCTGGACATTGA
>WGED01000572.1 GCA_015492915.1 Cyclobacteriaceae bacterium | reverse complement strand
TTTTGAGTGTGGCGGATAAGTTTTCCTTGTCTTTTGTATCGAGATATAATGAAGCCAGGTTTATGAGCAAATCAGCATTTTCGGGTATAAAGCGCTGACCTTTTTTAAGTACATCGAGGGCCTTTTCGTCGTTATGCTGCTTTCTGTAAATTTCGGCCAGCTTAATATAATTGTCTTCTTCCTCAGGATATTCTTCGATTTGCGTTTCCAGATAAGTGATCAGCATGGCATCATCAGGCATCAGATCTGCATTGAGCGGAGCCTGCTTATACACTCCCGACTCAGGCCTGCATCCAAGAAATGCAATGAAAATTAAGACCGAAAACCATCCCGTCTTCATGGCTGCTCATTCAATAGGTTATGGACAAACGAAATTAATATTTAAATATCGTCAAACAAATCGAGTTGGTCTCTATCCTTTTTAATTTTCTCCAAATCAATCTTCATTTCGACAGTATCTCCGGGATGAAATGTCTTATCTTCATTCATTTCCCCGGGTTTTTCATCAGGTTTTGCAGCCTTTTTTTCTTTGTCCTTTGCTATGGATTTTTGGCTATTTTTATCCTTCTTTTCCTGTAGGATCTTCCCGGGCCGGGTCCTATCCCCGGTTTTTTGAGGTTTGGCCTTTTTTTCCTGTGAAGATTTGGAGGCATCCTTCTCTGATTCTGTGATGGGAGCTATATCATTTTTTGCCTCTGTATCTCCATTACCATCTGAGATCTCCCTTATTTTCACTACCGGATAGGCCGAAAATTTATTTCCTACCGCCTTCCAGCCTTTTACACCTACCAGATCATCCAGCTTAAACTCCTGAATATCTTTAGAACGCTTCTTTTTCAATGTCACTTCCAGCACCACACCAGGTTTTGAAGTTGCAAATAATAACCTAGAGCCTTTGCTTTCACTGATAAACGGAAACCTCTTATTAACCGTTCTCGTTTCGATTTTAAATTTCTTGATGTAGGAATTTTTTGACTCACCATCAAGATAAATAGCTGTGATGATCTTTTCAGGGTCAAATTTTTCGATCAGCATCACTTTTTCCGGTTCATACCTGTTGGTCAGCTCAAAAGAGGTGAGTTCATAAGTACCGTTTTTATATATGACAAGTATATTGTCCCCACCCTCAAAATTGCCAAGGTAATCACCGCGCTGATCGCGGTTAAGGCGTCCTATGGATTCATCATAATAAATATCCACACCGCCCAGGGTTGATTTGCCTTCCTGCTTCAGTTGTATTTTTCGTACGGGATATCTTGTCAGAATATTGCCTCCCGCTCCCCTGCTTTTTACTTCCAGCGTGGAAAAATCAAAATCAAATACCTTCTTCCTCGCACGACACCTGCTCGTTAGATAAACCGTGACCACTTCTGCTTCACCATTTGGATTGGCTGTGAAATACCACACTTTTGAACCCGGTGTGCCTTTGGTCAGATCATATTCTTTGTCACGGGTCACACCTTTTACGGTAAATCGCTTCACCATGGATCGGCCCGATTTGCCGTCGAGGTAAATCATATTATAGACCATCCTCTCATCATTTTTCTTGAAGACACCTGTGTAAACTATGTCTTTTCCCATAAATACCTTGTCGGCGATCTTGCTCACCATCATTTTACCATCGCGACGGAAAACGATGATCTCATCGATGTCGGAACAATCACAGACATATTCGTCTTTTTTCAGGCCATAGCCTATAAATCCGTCCTTGCGGTTTACATATAATTTGGCGTTATTAGCGGCCACCACATTACGGGCAATAGTATCGAATGTCCTGATCTCCGTTTTACGCTCCTTTCCTTTACCATATTTTGCCAGAAGATTCTTAAAGTAATCAATGGCATATTCCGTGAGGTGGGCAAGGTTATATTCGGTTTGTTCGAGTTCTTCCTGCAACTTTTTTAATTGCTCGTCAGCCTTGAATGAGTCGAATTTCGAAATCCTTTTGATCTTTATCTCTGTCAGACGGATGATATCTTCTCGTACGATCTCACGATAAAACTGCGGCTTGTACGGTTCCAGTCCTTTGTCGATGGTCTCGATTACTGCTTCCCATGTCTCGCATTCTTCGATATCGCGGTATATCCTGTTTTCAATAAATATCTTTTCCAATGAAGAAAAGAGTATCTTCTCAAGCAACTCTCCGCGCCTTATCTCAAGCTCCTGTTTCAGCAATGCAACAGTCTTTTCCGTCGATCGCCTCAACATTTCGTTTACACTCAAAAATGCCGGTTTGTCATCGACGATCACGCAGGCATTAGGCGCTATGGATACTTCGCAATCCGTGAAAGCATAGAGTGCATCGATGGTGATATCGGGCGACTGGTTTGGCGCCAGGCTCACGAGTATCTCCACATCCTGCGCCGTATTGTCCACCACTTTCTTGATCTTGATTTTCCCCTTGTCGTTGGCCTTGACGATTGATTCAATAAGGCTGTTGGTGGTCGTTCCGAACGGAATATCTCTGATTATAAGGATTTTCTTGTCGAGCTCTTCGATCTTTGCCCGCACGCGGACACGTCCTCCCCGCAATCCTTCATTGTAATCGGAAAAATCCGCATAGCCCCCTGTCGGGAAATCGGGCAGGATGTTCACCTTTTTGCCTCTGAGGACATCAATCGAGCCCTGTATGAGCTCGCAGAAATTGTGCGGCAGTATCTTTGTCGAAAGGCCAACGGCTATCCCTTCGGCGCCCTGGGCGAGCAGCAGCGGAAATTTGACGGGCAGCGTGACGGGTTCTTTCTTCCTGCCGTCGTAGGAGAGTTGCCATTCGGTGGTCTGCGGGTTAAAGACCACTTCAAGGGCAAATTTCGATAGCCTCGCTTCGATGTACCGCGGCGCGGCCGCGTTGTCACCTGTGCGAATATCGCCCCAATTGCCCTGCTGGTCTATCAGCAATTCTTTCTGCCCAAGACTGATGATGGCATCGCCGATGGAGGCATCGCCGTGGGGGTGGTACTGCATGGTGCTGCCGATGATGTTGGCCACTTTGTTGAAGCGCCCGTCATCCATCTCCTTCATGGCATGCAGGATGCGCCGCTGCACTGGTTTCAGGCCATCCTCGATGGCGGGCACCGCCCTTTCGAGTATGACATATGAGGCATAATCGAGAAACCAGTTTTCGTACATCCCCGAAAGGTGCTGAACCTCATGGATTTTATCTTCGTGATTGCCGTTTTGACCGTTGCCGTTGTTGCTGAATGCTGCCATAATTTATACTGCCGGTTCCTTCACTTCCCTTGTTACTTTAATTTCCTCTTCTTCCACCACATCCTTTTCGATTTTCAGATTGTCGATAATGAATTCCTGCCTGTCGGGCGTGTTCTTGCCCATGAAAAAGCTCAGCAAAGATTTAATGCTGGTGTCTTCGGAAAGGATGACAGGCTCCAGCCTGATGTCCTCGCCGATAAAGCCCTTAAACTCATTGGGAGATATCTCGCCCAATCCTTTAAAACGTGTGATTTCAGGCTTGCTGCCTAGTTTTTCGATGGCTGCCTGTTTCTCCTCCTCGCTGTAGCAATAGATCGTTTCCTTCTTGTTTCGCACCCTGAAAAGCGGTGTTTCGAGAATGAAAACATGACCATGACGGATAAGATCGGGAAAAAACTGCAGGAAGAATGTGAGCAACAGCAGCCTGATATGCATGCCGTCCACATCGGCGTCCGTGGCTATGATGATCTTGCGGTAGCGCAAACCGTCGAGACCGTCTTCGATATTCAGCGCGTGCTGCAGCAGATTAAACTCCTCATTTTCATAGACAATCTTTTTGGTAAGGCCGTACGAATTGAGCGGTTTGCCGCGCAGGCTGAACACCGCCTGGGTCTGCACATCGCGCGATTTGGTGATGGAGCCGCTGGCCGAATCGCCCTCGGTGATGAAGATCATGGTCTCCTCGCGCCTGTCTCCTTTTTTGTCATCATAGTGTATCCTGCAGTCACGCAACTTTTTGTTATGAAGATTGGCCTTTTTTGCGCGCTCATTAGCGAGCTTCTTGATGCCGGCCATGTCCTTGCGCTCCCGCTCCGATTGCAGTATCCTTTTTAATAAGGCATCCGCTGTTTCAGGATTTCTGTGCAGATAGTTATCGAGCTCCTTTTTTATAAAATCATTAATAAAAGTACGCATCGTAGGTCCTTCAGGGCCAACGGATTGCGACCCAAGCTTGGTCTTGGTCTGTGATTCGAACACCGGCTCCATGATCCTCACCGAAATTGCCGCCACGATACTGGCGCGGATGTCGGAAGCCTCGAAATTCTTGCCGTAAAACTCCCTGACGGTCCTCACGTAAGCCTCCCTGAAGGCTGCCAGATGCGTCCCCCCTTGGGTTGTATACTGCCCGTTGACAAATGAGTAATATTCTTCGCCATAGAGGTTGTTGTGGGTAATGGCCACTTCGATATCTTTGCCCTTGAGGTGGATGATCGGATAACGGAGCGACTCGGGGTCGGTCTTTTTTGCCAAAAGGTCATAGAGTCCCTTGTCGGAATGGAATTTCCTGCCGTTGAAGGTGATGGTGAGGCCTGAATTGAGGAAGACATAATTCCATATCATCTCCTCGATGTATTCGGGAATGAAATGGAAATTCTTGAACATCTCCCTGTCGGGCTCAAAGATCACCAAGGTGCCGTTGCGGCCTGAAGCATCGACGATTTTCGACTCCTTTATCAGATCGCCCCGCTCAAACTCTGCGATCTTCGCCTTCTTGTCCCTTATCGACTGAACCTTGAAATATTTCGAAAGCGCATTCACCGCCTTGGTACCCACACCGTTCAGGCCCACCGACTTCTGAAATGCCTGTGAGTCATACTTTCCTCCCGTATTGATCTTTGACACACATTCCACCACCTTGCCCAACGGTATGCCGCGGCCATAGTCACGCACCTCCACCCGGTGCTCCGTCACTTTGATATCGATATTTTTACCAAAACCCATGACATACTCATCGATGCAGTTGTCGATTACCTCCTTCACCAGCACATAGATACCGTCATCGGCAGCAGAGCCATCGCCGAGCTTGCCGATATACATACCCGGCCGCAGGCGGATATGCTCTTTCCAATCCAGCGATTTGATGTTATCTTCAGTGTATGCTACTTGCCTCTCTGCCATTAATTTGTCAAAATTTTTAGTTTTTAGTTCCGATCCGGAAGCCACGCTCTCTCATTCCGGTTTCCTTTAATAAGCTAATATGGCAAGGGAATTTATCAATGCAAAATCTTTTTAAAACTTGTAATTAAACGGATTTTCATGATAAAATGCCATAAAAATCTGACAGTAAACAGATTAATGCCATCCACTTAAAAATTAAGTTGAGGACTTCCGATGCTAAAATTTCTTATGAAAATTACCAATAATTTTAGCTTGGCTTATTTCCTGAAAACTGCCACAATAAGCCCCACAAAAATAATCGAAAAAACCGTGATTCCGATGAGTGGAATAAAGAGGTAGACAGATAAATCCATCATCTCATTGATCCGCGAAAGCGCTATAAATAAAACCAGTGTGGTAAAAAGAAAATTGGCTCCTGCCGTAAAATAATTCAGCCAAACCAACAATCTCAATTTTTGTGCTTCACTCCTGAAAAACAAGGACTGCTTCGCAGTACCCCGTACACGCTGATACATGTTCAGGCTGTAGCTCATAATGAGATTAAAGATGGTAAAGATCGTAAGACTCACATAAAAAAGTGTAGCCCTTGAATACTCAAAAATCCATGAGATATTTTCATTAAGACGGCTGCTCTCGGGTGAGTAGGCATAGAAGTAAATCAGGCTCCCCACAAAAGCAATCATTGAAATGACTTTCAGAGTATTTGCAACCCGCTGATGTACTGTTGTTTTATTTTTCATGATCACCGGCAAAATTAATTCATTATGCCATAATCATGAGAAAAGAATCATTTTTTATCGCAAATGCCTTGTGTATTGTACAAATCC
>WGED01000571.1 GCA_015492915.1 Cyclobacteriaceae bacterium | reverse complement strand
CACTGCATATTTCATAGTTCCGCTCCCATCATCGATGCTATGAATGAGCTTTTTTTCTTCAAAGGTTTTTAACGTTCTGTACAAAGTTACCCTGTCGGCTTTTTCAAATTTATTTTCAAGATCACTCAGACTCATGGATGAGTCGCACTCTACGAGTTCCTTGAAAACCAATAATCGCATGGCAGTTGGCCGGATCTGACGCTCCTGAAGTTTACTTTCGAGGTTTTCTTTCATGACCTCAAATTAGTGATGATTCTTTTAAAGTTAAAGGCGGATCAGCATAGTTTAGAATAGTTCCATTATGTGAGCTCATTTTATATGGTTTTATTGTTTCGATGGATAAAATGTAAGTTAATGGTCAGATTATCAGTTGGTTTCCAATTCCCGTTCGACTCACTGGAAGCAGTTTCTTTTGTAAAAACAAGATATCAATTTTGCCTATTTTTCATGCTGGATTAAAAACTGATAAATATCATAAAATAAGCAGACCTACGTCATACAATAATGATTATTGAATATGTATAATTGCTTGAAACAACCAAACTATAAAAATGGAAGAAATAGTTTCCATTGATAGCACTCCTAACACATGCCTCTTGAACCAAAATTTATTGAAATTTAGTGACTGTTTTTAAGCATTAAGCTCAGTTTTTAAATGATAAATTTTTGGTATCTGTTTTAACCAACAACCATTATCCAATTTTTATCCCGGCTTAACGAAGTCTGTATTTATGGTTTCAGGACAATTTGTTAGTCCCGAAAAATAAATGACTGATGGCTGTTATATTTTTTAACAAACTTCTGTTCACTGAAAAAAATTCAAGAGTCATTAAGAATTCAAATTAAGTGCAGGAATCCGTAAGCGCGATGCTTTATTCCTTGAAGTAATTGGGTAAATCATTTTAATAATTAGTTGGTAATCAGATAATAAAACCAAAATAACTATGAAGAAAAAAGGTAATGCCAATCGTCGGAAATTCCTAAAAAATACCATTGCGTTTGGCGCAGCAGCATTGACAGCCGGTTCTGCCTCTACATTGGCTCACAAAACCGAAGCAGGTAGCAAAGGCACGACAAAAAAGGTCAAGGTTTTGACTACTGAAGGCAAAGTGATCGAAGTAGAGAAAACCGTGAGTGATTGTAAAATCGATCCTTGCACTCCTCCATTGGGAAGGGAGGCACGGCAGGGAATACCTGGCAGGTCTTTTGTCATGGTTGTTGATCTGGCCAGATGTAAAAATGCAAGGAAATGCATTGAAGGATGTCAGCGCGGACACAACCTCGCTCCTGATCAGGAGTGGTTGAAAGTTTATCTGATGAGGGACCATCCTGAGGGAGAACCCTATTGGTTCCCGCGTCAGTGCTTTCATTGCGACGATCCTCCATGTGTTAAAGTTTGCCCGGTGGGGGCGACCTTCAAGAGACAGGATAATATCGTTTTGGTCGATGATAACAGATGTATTGGTTGCAAATTCTGTATTGTGGCATGCCCATATTCGGTCAGGATATTCAACTGGAAAAAACCCCCGGAATCCAAGGTGCCTATAGAAGAGTATTCGCCTGAAGTTAGTCAGCCTGCACAAATTGGCACTGTATCAAAATGCGATTTTTGCCCTGACAGATCACGTGTCGGCAAGTTACCGTATTGCGTGTCAAGCTGCCCGATGGGGGCATTGTTTTTTGGTGATAAAAATGAAGACGCCGTGTCCAACGGTACTGAAACAATTCGTTTTTCAGAATTGATCAAAGAACGGGTAGGATACAGATACAGGGAAGAGCTGGGAACCGAACCCAATGTTTACTATTTGCCTCCTGTAGAGAGGATGTTTGATTACAAACGAGGCCTCGAAAGCTTACCGGAGGAGAAGCAAAAGGTGTATGATGATATAATATATAACAGGAACAGTAAGAAAAATTTATAATGGAGAATTCAGGAGTTTCAATATCAATCAATGATTTCGTCCACAACCTGGAAAAACCATCAAAGAAATGGTATCTGGGTGTGGGTGTGCTCACTGTTATCGCATTGTTCGGCATGTATGCGCTACTACGCCAGTTTATGGAAGGGCAGATCATCACCGGTATGAGGGATAACGTTGTATGGGGCATTTATACTGCCAACTTTGTTTTCTTCATGGGGCTGAGTTATGCCGGGGCACTTATTTCGAGCATTTCTCAGTTGCTGAGGATCAAATGGACTAAGCCGATAGTCAGGATTGCCGAATTACTGACGGTTTCAACATTAATAGTTGGTGCACCATTTATCCTTTTCTGTCTTGGCCGGCTTGACAGGATACATTATTTACTGCTTTATGGGAGGATTCAATCTCCAATCACCTGGGATGTAATTGCTATTTCCACAGATCTGGTATTCTGTATCGCATTTCTATATTTCACTCATATCCGTGACTTTGCCAAGCTTAGGGATTATCCCGGGTTAAACGTCTCAAACTGGAGAAAGAAAATGTACAGGTATCTTGCATTAGGGTATAAAGGAACAAAAGAGCAGAAGAAGTATTTGCACCAGGCGCATGACATCATGGCTGCAATCATTATACCTACAGCAATTATCGCTTATTCATTGCTTTCTCTTTTATTCAGTATGAGCCTCAGGCCCGGATGGCACAGCACAATTTTCAGCCCTTATTTTGTTGTGACGGCGGGCTATTCTGGTGTGGCGCTATTGATTGTGATTATGTGGATATATCGCAAAAACAGGAAATTGGAAACATATATTACAAATCTGCACTTTAAGTATATGAGTTTTGCACTCATCATGCTTACGCTGATTTACGGCTATTTCACATTTAGCGAATATCTGACAGATTGGTATAACCAGACAGAGACATATCATCAACTTTTACATAAGTTGTATGATATGAATCAATTTGGTTGGCTGTCGCTATTCCATTTCGTCTTTGCATTTGTTGTACCGATCATAGTGATTGGATTTCCATGGTTCAGGTCGATAAATATGGTGACGATAGTTTCCCTGCTTATTGTCATTGCTTTGTGGGTTAAGCGTTACCTGATCGTAGTACCAACTCTGGAAACACCCTACATACCAATACAGGATATTAGGCCTGAATATGTCCATTACTCTATTTCATGGGTTGAGTGGGCGCTGAGTATATCAGGGATTGCGGTAATTGTTTTGATTTTTACGATTGCATCCAAATGGGCTCCAATTATACCGGTGTCTGAGGTGGCTGACGCGCATAACCTTGAAAAACCCAAATTACTTTTTAAAGTCAGGAATGATTCAACAATTAAATCTCAAGAAGATGTTGTCGTATAAAGAAAGCACTTTTAATAAACTGATCTCGGTTGCAGTTTTGATAATTATAGCCACAGTTATTTCCATAATGACTGCTGATGCAGGCACCAAGGCCAAGAAAGAGCGAGTCCGAATGAAAATGTATTATTCAAAAAATGATGCCGGAGAGAGAGTGATCAGTATTGGTCTTACGGCAGGAAGTGGCAGGAAAATGCATGGTCTTAAAAATGCTCCGGTCCTTTTGGAAACTGTTTTTAATGACTCGACAACATTACTGGCAACAGTCGAAACAGATTCTTCAGGACTTGTAGACCTTTATTTGGCTCAGGATTATAAACTTCCGGTCAATGAGGATGGCGTAGCGATAATAATGGCAGCTTATGAAGGGGATGATACGTACAGATCTGCATCGAGGAAACTCGAAATAGTAGATTTAGAATTGGATTTCAACTTTGAGATTGAAGATTCAGTCAAATATCTAAAGGTAAGCGCTGGCAAAATTGACGGTGAGGGTAATAAACTACCTGTGGAAGGTCTTGAAATTGATATTGGGATACAAAGGTTATATAGTGTATTGCCAATAGGATCTGTAGAAACTGAAAAAGACGGAACAGGAATTCTTGAGGTTCAGGATGATTTACCCGGAGATGCTAAAGGCATGCTGACTTTTGTCGCCAATATCGAAGATCATGATGAGTTTGGCACAGTTACCAAGACAGCCACTGAAAAATGGGGGATACCAGTGTCTTATGAGGTTAAACCGCTTCCAAGACAGCTATATACCGATGAGGCTCCGCTGTGGATGATTGCATTGGTAGTGGTGACATTGGCAGGAGCATGGTATCACTTCTTCCTGTCTGTCAGCAAATTGATCAAACTCAGAAAAGCTGGTCAGGAACGACTATGACCATGTTTTTGTTTAATAAATAGATAAATCAACAAATTTTTATTTCTCAACCCTAAATGTAATTACTATGAAAACAAAACTTAATTCATTCCTTACTTTGGTTATGGTTGTTTTATTTACCATGACTTTGGTAGCTTTTACGGTTCCTCAGGATGGCTGGGTAGTACCGGAGAAATATAAAAATATGAAAAATGAATTCGCCGGTGAGGATGAAGATGGCATTGGCGAGGAATTATACAATCAGCATTGTAAATCTTGTCATGGCAAAGAAGGCTATGGTGATGGCACAAAAGCAAAAGAACTTGAAACAGAGTTAAGAGATCTGACATCTGATGAAGTACAGGCACAAACTGATGGCGAGCTATATTACAAAAGCATCATCGGTCGTGATGAAATGCCAAACTTTGAAAAGAAGATCAGAGATGAAGAGGATCGATGGATGTTGATTAATTATTTACGTGCTTTGGCAAAGTAAACAGGTTAGTTTTGATCAAAGATTCTAAGGAGGCGAAAGCCTCCTTTTTTTATCGTTTCCTTTAATTAGTCCAATTATTCCAGAAAACTTACTTACTTTTTAAAAACCTGACATACCAGAATAGTGAACCTATTACCTGACAAAGAGATGATTT
>WGED01000570.1 GCA_015492915.1 Cyclobacteriaceae bacterium | reverse complement strand
CCTTTATTATTCCCCGAATTATTCGGGTTAAATGACCCTGATTGTATGATTTTGTCGTTATTGGGCTTTATTGTTATTATGACAGGGAGATAAATCCGGCGACTTCAATGAAAGGCTCTATGACTTTTAGCCTATTTCTACTTTCACACCGGGACCGAGGGGCTTGCTGACGCAGTTGAGGATATAGCCTTCTTCAAGCTCTTCTTCGCTGAGCCCGTCATCCTCTTCCATGTCGACTTCTCCCTCGAGCAATTTGCCGCGACAAGCCGAACATACACCACTCTGGCAGGAAAAAGGCATGTCGATATCCTGTTCAAGTGCTGCCTCCAGTATGGTCATTTCCTCCGGTACCGTCACCTTGAATTCCTCGCCTTCAAGAATTATCGTAACTTCATGAACTGCTGTTGATTCATTTTTTGTCTTTTCATCCGGCCGGGTAATTCCCGACTGATTTTCCGGATTAGATTTGTTTTTTTCTCCTTTGTTCTTTTTAAAAAATCTCATCGCAGGTACATTTATCTTTTTAAATTCCTTTTCAATAATCACAATTCCATGCCTTTTGTTTAGAAAGGGCGCAAATTTATAAAGGTTTTTGGAATTAAAAGTAAGAAGTCTAAAGCTCGAAGGCAGAAGCGCTTAATCAGTTTCCATTCTTTGAATTCTCAAAGGAGAAAAATCACACAAATTAATCCTTCACAGAGGAATTGAACCTTTGAATATGTATTTTTACGCCTCATAAAAATCGCAACCAAATGGAACTGAACAAGCTCACTGCCATATCACCGGTCGATGGCCGCTACCGCCAGCAGGTGGAGACCATCGCACGTTTTTTTTCGGAATACGGCCTTATCAAATACCGCGTGCATGTGGAGATAGAATATTTCATTGCCCTATGCCAAATACCCCTGCCACAGCTCGCGGAGGTGGATGAAAAGGTGTATGACAAATTGAGGAATATTTATATCTCATTCACGGAAGACGACGCGCTACAGGTGAAAGATATCGAAAAGGTGACCAACCACGATGTGAAGGCTGTGGAGTATTTTCTCAAAGAAGAGTTTGACAAGCTGAAGCTGGGCAAATTCAAGGAATTTATCCATTTCGGGCTCACCTCGCAGGACATCAACAACACAGCGGTTCCACTGTCGCTCAAGGACGCCATGTTCGATCTCAAGATCATGTTCGACGAGCTGACTGACCTGCTGCGCGACAAGGCGCTGGAATGGGAAAGTGTGCCCATGCTGGCCAAAACACACGGCCAGCCGGCCTCTCCCACAAGGGTAGGCAAGGAAATCGCCGTGTTTATCGAGCGGCTCGAAAGGCAGTTCGAGCAGTTGTACCGCATACCCTTCTCGGCCAAGTTCGGCGGTGCTACGGGTAACATGAATGCTCATATGGTGGCATACCCAAAGATCGACTGGAATGCCTTTGCGGACAAATTCGTCGGCGAGGTGCTGGGGCTCTCGAGGAGCTATCCGACGACACAGATCGAGCATTACGACAACCTGGCTGCCATGTCACATGCGCTCATGAGAATCAACAATATCCTCACTGACCTGTGCCGCGATATATGGCAGTACATCTCCATGAATTATTTCAAACAGAAAGTTATTAAAAACGAGGTGGGCTCGTCAGCCATGCCGCACAAAGTGAATCCCATCGATTTCGAGAATGCGGAAGGTAACCTCGGTATGGCCAATGCCATCTACGGGCACCTGGCTGCCAAGCTACCCATCTCCCGCCTGCAGCGCGACCTTACGGATTCCACCGTGCTGCGGAATATCGGTGTGCCAATCAGCCACAACATCATTGCCATCAAATCGCTCGTGAAAGGCATCAACAAGCTGGAGATCAATGAAGAAGCGATAAAGGAAGACCTGGAAAAAAACTGGGCAGTGGTAGCAGAGGGCATTCAGACCATCCTGCGCCGGGAGGGCTATCCGAAGCCTTATGAAGCGTTGAAGGAGCTGACAAGGGGACAGGAGAAGATCACCAAAAAGACTATCCGTGCCTTCATCGACAGCCTCGATCTCGACGAGAAAGTGAAGAAAGAGCTGAGGAGGATCACCCCATTCAACTATACGGGATTGTAAAAATGGCTTTAGAATCATGGATTTTCCATAATTTTGACATGATGACTGTCAGGGATTTCTCATTTTCCCATTGACCTATGATCGAAGAAAAACAACTGGACGAAAAACTGCAGGAGGCGCTCAGGCTGCATGAGGAGGGTAAATCCTACAATGAGATACGTGAATATTTCAGCGGCGAGCTCGAAGAGGACACCATCAAATACATCATCCGCCTCGTTGATGAGTTCGTGCTGGAAGAAAGCCGTGTGAAGGCGGAGATACAGAAAGCCATCCACAAAATGTATTTCGGTATGGCCGTGCTGGCAGTTTCCTTTTTGCTCATTGCCAAGTTTTATGCGGAAGGCTCGCTCGTGGGTATTTACCTGATGCTTGCCTGTCTGCCGCTGTTTTTCGGCCTGTATGTGGCATGGAACGGCTATAAATCCAGAAAAACCCTCGGCAGCAAAGACATTGAGATCGACGACACCAAATTCAGGCTGAAGCACAGGGTGCGCAGGCCTTCACGCTGATCTGTATGAAAAAAAGGCCTTTTTCTCATGAGGGCCCCACCCCTCCTTTTTATCCTTTAATTTCATGAAAAAATCACCATTTTCTCATGACTCCTTACGGAAGGGGATGATGAAGTGCTCCTCCCACCTTTTGCGAATGTGCTTCAACAGGCAGATGCTGTTCACGGTAAAGGAGCCCTCGAACCCTTTGTTTTTCCATTCATCCCATGCCGTGTAAAACATGCCCGGCGTCACATCACGAAAGGCAAGCGTCATATGTGGGTGGTATGGTCTGTCCGGGGGAGCCGGCAAACCGAATTTCGGATAAAATGCCCCGGCAAAAGTGTGATATAATTCGGCAAGCCACTCATTTTCTATAATTTTAAGGTAAATCACCCTGGGTTTGAATGCGCCGAAACCATTAAGAGAAATATCGAAAGGTGATTGCCTTGCTGATAAGTCCATGAGAAAACGGCTTATTTCATACTCCTTTGTTTCGGGCCATATAAAAGGGGGCAGCAAAGTGATGTGCGGCGGTGACTTGAGCGCATGAGAAAAATGGTATTTTTCGTAGAATTCTTGTTTCAGGGCCTGCACACGGCTCTTCAAAGGGTCGGGGGGAATTACGGCTGCAAAGTACAAACATTTCCGTTCCATTTTCTTAACCGTTTATTTTGAAATTCTCAATTATAGACTGCAAACTCCATTATTTGCGATTTTATTCCTACTTTTATAATTAATAATCGATATAATTTTTTGGATTCATGACGCCATTCGGATATACCTTATTAAAAGTATTTTTCACCGGCTGCTTCAGCTTAATGGTCTTTTTCTCCTATGGCAGAGGAATTG
>WGED01000569.1 GCA_015492915.1 Cyclobacteriaceae bacterium | reverse complement strand
GTGTGCATCAGGCTCAATCCGCACATCATGGCCGGCGGTAACAAAAAAATATCGACAGGCCATGTAGATTCCAAATTCGGGATATCGGTCTTTCAGCTCCGACACCTTCACAGGGTTGTCAAGAGCAACAACATCAAAGTCATAGGCCTGCATATGCACTCGGGGTCGGATATTCTCGATGCCGAAGTTTTTATCCGCGGGGCGGAAGTGCTCTTTGACGCCGCCATGGATTTTCCCGATCTTGAGTTCATCGATTTCGGCAGCGGCTTTAAGGTAGCCTATCGCGACGGCGACGTGGTGACAGACATCAACGAGCTCGGCGTGAAGCTTTCGGAGGCTTTCAATGCCTTTTGTAAGGATTACGGCCGTGAACTGGAGATCTGGTTTGAACCCGGCAAATATATCGTGAGCGAAGCAGGATACCTGCTGGTACGCACCAATGTGATCAAAACCACCCCCGCCACTGTCTTTGCGGGCGTTGACTCTGGGCTCAACCACCTGATCAGACCGATGATGTACGATGCCTATCACGACATGGTCAATATCAGCAATATCAATGGCACCAGGCGCATTTATACCATCGTGGGGTACATCTGCGAAACGGACACCTTCGGTCTCGACCGCAAAATGAGCGAAATCCATGAAGGCGACATCATCGCCATAAAAAATGCCGGGGCCTATGGTTTTTCAATGGCCTCGAACTATAACTCACGCCTGCGCCCCGCCGAGGTGCTGATCCTCAACGGCGAGCCCAAACTGATCAGAAAGCGGGAGACGCTGGATGACATCTTCAAAAACCAGGTGGAAATCGATATTTAGCCATAGGCCAAGAGTGCTTCTATAGGATTCCCATAAGTTTAGCGGAGCTTACCTATATGCGCAAAATACGACCCCCGACCTAAATCCCGGACCGGCTCATTTTTTAATCATGCTTTAGTAAAACTCAACTGAAATACGGATATTCTTATCAGTTAGCTGATAAGTTTTTCTGATATTTTTATCAGTTTACTGATGAATTTTTCTTAATTTTGAGAGGTAAAACAGTGCAAAATGATCGAATCTCAAATATTACCCATCGTTATTGCAGATCAGAAAGAAACCTTCTTTAACAAAGAAAAAGGTGTAAAGAGGAACATTGATTTTGACAAATTATTAAGAAATGACCGCATCATTGTTATCACCGGTATCAGGCGTTCGGGTAAATCAACCCTGCTCAGGCAAATTGCAAATAAAATCAAACCTTTTTACTATGTGAATTTTGACGATGAGCGATTGTTTAATTTCGAGTTGTCTGATTTTCAGGAGTTAATGCTCAATTTTCGGAAAACAGGTGACGCAGACACCATATTTATTGATGAGGTGCAAAATGTAGCCAACTGGGAACGTTTTGTGCGCCGTATCCACGACGAGGGATTTAAAATTTTTGTGACCGGAAGTAATGCCAGGCTTTTAAGCTCAGAGCTTGCAACCCATCTGACCGGTCGCTACAAAAAGATCGAATTATTTCCGTTTTCCTTCACCGAATACCTTGACTGGTTCAAATTGGATATAAAAAATGCAGGTACCATCAACACTGCCAGGGTGCTTAAGGCTTTTGATGACTATTTATCACAAGGTGGCTTCCCCGAATATATTAAATACCGTGATATGGAAGATTTGCAAAGTACCTATAACGATATCATCTACAAAGATTTAATCGCCCGGTTCAGTATCAAAAATCAAAAAGCTTTTAAAAATCTGGCTGCTTACCTCTTCACCAATTTTACCAAAGAAATGAGTTATAATTCATTGAAATCGGTCAGCGGAATTAATAACTCAAATATCATCAAAGATTACATCGATTATCTGCAACAGGCGTATTTGTTATTTGAGTGTTTTAAATATGATTACTCGTTAAAAAGGCAAAACACATATAATAAAAAGGTATATGTGATCGATAATGGCTTACGCAACAGCATTGCCTTTAAAGTCAGTAGCGATTTGGGGCAATTGCTTGAAAATCTGATATTTATTGAACTCAAGCGGCGAAACAAAGAAGTTTATTTTTACAGAAGCAAAGAAAACTATGAAGTGGATTTTGTAATCCATGAAAATCCGGTGAAATTGATCCAGGTGTGCTATTCCTTGTCAGATGACCAAACCTATAAAAGAGAAATCCGCGCCTTGACCTCAGCAATGAAAGACTTGAACGTCAAGGGCGGCACCGTTATTACTTATAATGAAACCGGCAATATTACCGAAGCCGGAACAACGATCGAAATTATCCCCGCATGGAAATTTTTGTCGCAATCTTCAGGATAATACAGTACCACCTGTTTCAGAAAGCACTAAATGCCAGGCGCATAGATTTCTCTTGAGAAAATTTTTATTTCTCCAGATCCAGCTTCGAATCGGGCATCCGGCCGTTTCCTTTGAGATAGGTATTGAACCAGCGCATCATGCGGAGGCTGTAGTCGTACCGTGCCGTTGACTTGCGGTTGCCATGCCCCTCACCCGGATAGATCACCAGCCGGACCGGCGTTTGTGTGCGTGTTTTGATATGGCGGTACAGCTCTTTTGACTGGCCCGGGTCAACACGGGTGTCGGAGCCGCCACCGAGAATGAGCAGCGGCGTCTTTGCCTGACCTGCGTAGTAGATCGGGCTGCGCTTCAGAAAGAAATCATAGTCATCCCAGATGCGCTTGCGGCTATGTACCAGAAACATCTCTTCCGGAATGTCACTCGTACCCCATTTTGAGATGTTGTCGCTGATACCCACGAACATCACGCCCGCCGCAAAACGATCGGTATATCTTGTTGCCATCCAGGCAGTTGCATACCCGCCGTAAGAGCCGCCGGTCACGCCGACCTTTGTCTCATCTACAAACCCTGCCTCGATCAGATAGTCAATACCATCAATCACGTCATCGAACTCTTTACCCGCCGGATCGCCCTGACTCGATTTGGCAAATTTCTCCCCCCGGCCCGTACTGCCGCGATAATTCGGGTAAAAAACCATATATCCCTGTGCCGCGCCCATCTGGCCCGGCGATGAATAACGTGTCAGCCAGCCGTTGTCATAGTGAGACTCAGGCCCGCCGTGCACTACCGTGATGAGGGGATACCTGTTGCCTGCCTTGTAATCTACCGGCATGATCAAAATGCCTTCAATTTCAAGGCCGTCCCGTGCTTTGTACTTAATGACGCGCTGTTCGCCAAATTTTTTATCCGAAAACCATGGGTTGCTGTCAGTGAGTTTTTTCAGTTCTTTGCCATCATAAAAGAACAACTCTCCCGGGTGATCCGCGGTGGATCCCACCAAGGCCATTTGCTCGCCTTTTCCCGCCAGGGCAGTAAAAGCCGTGCTCCCTCTGTCGATTTTTTTGTGCAGTTTTTTACCGTTCTTCCGTATGGTGCCCACCGAGGTGTAAACCCCTTCGCTGGCGACAAACCTGATGGTTTTATCATCAAGCCACTCGATGTCATCGAATTTGCCTTTGAATTTAG
>WGED01000568.1 GCA_015492915.1 Cyclobacteriaceae bacterium | reverse complement strand
TTTTAATCCTTTCCATCAGCTTTTTTACTGGGGCAGTGGTATGTGTGTCCGACCCGTCGAGGTTTACCGGCATGCCGAGCACAATAGTCTCCACTTCCTCTTGCTGAAGGTATTTTTGAAGCCATTCCAGAAGCCTTCCGGTCGGAACCGTTTCCAGCGGAGAAGCAATTATTTTCAGCGGGTCCGTCACTGCCAGTCCTGTCCGTTTCAAACCAAAGTCGATCGCCAATATTCTACCCATAGTTACAGGACAAATTAATCTAATTTGAAAGAGCATGACAAGAAATTGTTTTCTTATTGATTATATTTGCTCTCTGCAATAATTCAAAACGAGTAAAATAAAGCTAATTGTGAAGAAAATTCAAAATTCGAAATACCAGGTAAAGCTTCCTGTCATTCTTGCCATCGGTCTGGCAGCCGGCATACTGATCGGCGCAACATTTGCCGGCCCTGAAAATACCGTCGCTAATTTCATGAAAGGCGTCATGAAATTCAGGGAAGTGCTGAGTCTGATTGACAAAGCTTATGTCGATGATGTAAATCCTGACGAACTGACAGAGACGGCCATCACTAAGATGCTCGAAAAGCTCGATCCGCACACCGTCTACATTCCGGCCAAAGATGTGGAACTGTCGGACAGCGATCTTAAAAAGGAATTTGAGGGTATTGGCATTGAATTCAATATCTTTCGCGATACCATCGTGGTGCTGGCGCCGTTGTCGGGAGGTCCTTCGGAAAAGGTCGGCATCATGGCGGGTGATAAGATCGTCACCGTTGACGGGGAAACTGTCGCAGGTATCGGCATTACCAACCGGGGCGTCATCGACAGGCTGCGAGGAAAAAAAGGCACAAAAGTCATAGTGGGAATCAAGAGAAGAGGTAATCCTGAGATCCTTGAATTTACCATTATTCGCGATAAGATACCTCAATATTCTGTCGATGCCGGGTATATGGTTAATGATGAAGTAGGTTATATAAAAATAAGCCGTTTTTCTGAGGCCACCTATGATGAATTCAAGGAGAAGCTGAAAGGTTTGCTGGATCAGGGCATGCAAAAACTGATCATCGATCTGCAATCCAATCCCGGAGGGTACATGGACCGTGCCGTAAACATTGCAGACGAGGTGCTGCCCGATAATACTATCATCGTAAGCCAGGACGGCAAAGAACCGCGTGCCAAAGCAGAATACAAAGCCTACAGAAAAGGCCTTTTCGAAGAGGGCCCGCTGATCGTGCTCATTAATGAGGGCAGTGCTTCGGGATCTGAAATCGTCGCCGGCGCCATTCAGGACAATGACCGCGGATTGCTGGTCGGCCGCAGATCTTTCGGCAAAGGGCTGGTGCAGTCGCTCTTCAGACTAAGCGATGGTTCGGAGCTGAGGCTGACGATAGCACGCTATTATACTCCGAGCGGACGATGTATACAACGCTCTTACGAAAAAGGACTTTCTGCCTACCAGATGGATTTCCATAATCGCGTGGAGCACGGCGAGCTGTTTCATAAGGACAGCGTAAAATTCAATGATTCGCTGAAATACAATACCGTGAAAGGCCGCGTGGTGTATGGCGGAGGAGGTATTATGCCCGATGTGTTTGTACCGCTCGACACAAGCCGGGATTCAAAATATTATATAAAGCTGCGCAACAACAATGTTCTTCGTGAGTTTTCACTCAATTATTATCAGAAAAACAAGAAGAAGTTGTCGAAAATGAAATTTGACGATTATCTGAATAATTTCGAGATCGATGACAATATGATGAAAGATCTTATGGCAATGGGTGAAAAATTGGGCGTAAAACCTGATGAGGCCGGGCTGAAAAAATCCGAAACCGTTATTAAAGCCATTGTAAAAGCGTCTATCGCCAGGAATGTCTGGGGCAGAGAGAGTTTTTATCCTGTAATCAATGAAATAAACGAAATTTTCCAGGAGGCGCTGAAGCATTTTGACGACGCCGAAGCACTGGCAGCTATGTGACAAAAAGCATTTACCATAAAAATCAAATGCCGGCTGGGACTAACTCCAACCGGCATTTTTATTGCGACAAAACTATAAATCTATCTTTTGACAAACCTTTTGGTAATGATGCTTTCCGGAAAGGCAATTTCCAGAATATATATTCCCTCAGTCAGTGTTGAAACATCCACTTTTGCCTGATGTTCCGTGATTTCTGCTTCGATATGCTGCGCAGCACCGTTCATGCTTCTAACTATTATTTCAGCATTTGTAAGATCGCTTGAGGTGGTGACCTGTAATTTCACAGTGGCAGGGTTGGGAAACATTCTGAAAAGATTATCCGGCTCGTACCTTACTACTGCGGGATCAAAGTACTCAAACTGTCCGTCAAAATCCGTCTGCTTGAGCCTATAATACGACATGCCCGGTACAGGATCGTAATCGATAAAGGAATAGTCATTTTCGGTATTGGAATTACCGGCTCCCGGAACCTCACCAAGGACCTCCCAGTCTTTTCCGTTTACCGACCGTTCGATGGTAAAGAAATCATTGTTGATCTCAGCGGCGGTGGTCCATGAAATTCTGACATTGTTTCCTTCCAGTTTTGCTTCAAAGGAAGCCAGCTCAATGGGCAGGGTACCATCCTGGATGACGGCCGGGCCGTTAACAGTTCCAAATAACAACAATGTTGCGACTCCATCAAAATATATAAAACTGAAAAACGAAGTAGTTAGTGCCCCCCCGGTCCGCACCTCAATTCGATCACCATCACCATTATTTAAATCAATTCCGCTTAAAAACCCAAGAACAAGTGTTCCTTCAATCCAAACTATCGTTGTACCCGGAC
>WGED01000567.1 GCA_015492915.1 Cyclobacteriaceae bacterium | reverse complement strand
TTCATGAAAATCTTCAAGGATATCCACCGGTTTTACGACGAAGTCAATACCGGCCTCCGTGAGGATGATCTGCCTTCTCGGAGATTTGGAAGCGAGAATTATCTTTTTGTCATCAAACATTTGGTTTGCTATTTCAATACGAAGATAATACAATAAAGAAATCTTTCACCTTGATTTTTCTTTACTATTTTTACCTGCATGAACAGGATAAGACTGAACGGGCAGATAAAAGAAACGCTTAAAAGAGAATTGGCTGGAGAATTGCCCGGCAAGGATGCACAAGCGCTCATGATGCCCATAGCGAGGGACAAGAGCATCAGGCTGCCGCAGTTTTTAATAGCCCCTGTCAAAAGCGCTGTGCTGATATTGTTATATCCTGATCATGAGGGAAACATTAAATTTCCGCTGATACAACGACCGGACTACGAAGGGGCCCACAGCGGACAGATATCGCTGCCGGGTGGCAAAATCGAGCATTCGGATGCCGGCCTGACGGAAACAGCCCTTCGTGAGACGGAGGAAGAGATCGGGGTCAAAAGGGAAAAGGTGGAGGTAATCGGTTCACTTACGAATTTATATATTACCGTCAGCAATTACGATGTGACCCCTGTTATTGGTTTTACGGATCAAAAGCCTCATTTTTTCATAGATGAAACAGAGGTGGCGGAGCTTATCGAGGCCGATCTGGCCGATCTGCTGAGCATGGAAAAACTAAAAGAAGGTGATGTGCTGGTGCGCGGCAAATATAAAGTTCGAACACCATACTTCGATATCGGTGGATACATGGTGTGGGGCGCCACAGCCATGATACTGAGTGAGTTCAGTGTAATATTAAGAAGATCAGGGATTTTGGATATGAAATAATCGTTTATGAATTCAACAGGAGAAGCACTGATAAATAATGATGCCGTATTGCTCGGCGTACTGATGGTAATGCTCGCCTTTATCTTCAAGACATCATCGAGCGAGCACCCTTTCTGGAAGAAATTTTACAAAGTAATACCCATGCTGCTACTGTGTTATTTCCTGCCTTCACTCCTCACTACCCTCGGACTTGTCCACCCCGAAAATTCGAATCTGTATTATGTGGCATCGAGATACCTTCTGCCTGCGAGTCTTGTGCTGCTTACCATGAGCATCGATCTCAAAGAGGTATTTAAGTTGGGGCCCAAGGCACTTATCATGTTTATCACGGGTACTTTCGGCGTGATCATCGGCGGGCCGCTCGCTATCATGATCGTCTCGGCTTTTTCGCCCGAAACAGTCGGTGGCGCCGGTCCTGAGGCAGTGTGGCGTGGCATGACCACAATCGCAGGAAGCTGGATCGGCGGTGGCGCCAACCAAGCCGCGATGTACGAAATTTTTAAGCCGACAGACAGGCTCTATTCCATTATGATCACCGTAGATGTGATCATTGCAGAGATATGGATGGCCTTTCTGCTCATTGGGGTGGGAAAGTCGAAATCGATTGACCGCTTTTTCAAGGCAGACAATACCTCAGTGATTCATCTCCAGGAGAAAATGCACGAATTCAGCCAGAGCATCGCCAAAATACCTACCCTCAGCGATTTGATGATGATCCTTGGCGTCGGCCTTGGCTTCACAGGTCTCAGTCATCTGCTGGCCAATAATATTGCCCCGTTCATCATGGAGCATGCCCCTTTCCTCGAACGTTTCAGCCTGACGAGTAAATTTTTCTGGCTTATCGTACTTGCTACGGGTTTCGGTATCGGTATTTCATTCACGAGAGCCCGTAACCTGGAAGGTGCGGGAGCCTCACGGATCGGTAGTGTCTTTATTTATTTTCTGGTAGCAACCATCGGTATGAAGATGGATGTTACCAAGATTTTTGATGATCCAGGCCTTTTCCTTGTTGGCGGCATTTGGATGGCCATTCACGTTGTATTACTAATCATTGTCGCCAAAATGATCAAATCTCCATATTTCTTCCTCGCAGTTGGCAGCAAGGCAAATATCGGTGGCGCGGCCAGCGCTCCGGTGGTTGCGGCGGCCTTTCATCCTTCACTGGCGCCGGTGGGTGTGTTGCTCGCGGTGTTAGGTTATGCTCTCGGCACCTACGGCGCATGGCTGTGCGGTATTCTCATGCAAATGGTGGCTCCATAAAAAAAGCGCCTCCATGGGGCGCCTTTTAAACCCAAAATTCTCAATAACCTTTCTATTACGTGCTTAAACTACTTCCACCCTGGGGGTGACAGGCAAAATCAATCTCTTTGTTCACGCCTGTCTGCCGATTTGGCTCGTCACCATAAAAGTACAATATGCCCTCCTCGCCAAACGTGTTGATTTTCTTCCCGCCCTGGCGGGACAAGTTGTATTTTAAGCCCTCATTACGAAATCCTGGTGAGAATTTTGGGTTAAATTTTTATATGAAAAAATCATCATTTTCTCATGCCTGACCACCATCAGCCCCTGCTGTCGGGGCGCCGCCTTCACCACCGGCCAGCTTACCGATTTCCATGTCAATCGTCCACAGGCCAACTCCGTCTTCGCCGATGATTTCGAAGATATCAATGATCCGTCGGGCAAGCGCTTCTTCTTCTTTTTGCTCCTCAACAAACCACTGCAGGAAGTTGAGTGTCGTGTAATCCTTAATTTCAAAACAGTGATCCACAAGTGTATGGATGGATTTTGTCACATTTATTTCATGCTCAAGCACTTCATCAAAAACAGCCCTGAGGGATTTGAAATCAGAAGGTATATCCTTGACGTCGGGTACCAAGGCGTGGCCCCCAACTTCATTGATGTAACGGAAAATTTTCATCATGTGCATGCGCTCCTCCTCGGTGTGGTCATAAAGAAAATTAGCGGAATTCTCATAGCCTTTCACCTCGCACCACGAAGCCATGGACAGATAAATGGCGGAAGACACAGCTTCCAGTTCTACCTGCTCGTTGAGCAATCGCTCTGTCTCTTCGAGTAATGATCGGTTTTTTGTTATAAACTCTTTCATCG
>WGED01000566.1 GCA_015492915.1 Cyclobacteriaceae bacterium | reverse complement strand
GCCTCAGATATTTCTCCTTCATCTCTTCCAGTTCGGCAGTGACTTTCTCAACCTGCTGCAACGCACTTTCCAGTTGCTCTGTCAAATTTGCATCAGTGGTGCCTGATGATTTACCATGCCTTGTTTCTTTGGCTGATTTTGATTTTTTATGATGTTCCTCGACGACCTCCCTGCCGTCCATAACCTCTTGATTATCTGTTTTTTCTTTATTTTTTACTCTTGTCATAGTTTCTATCGTATTTTTGAACACTGTGAGACCGCAATGACTTTGCCAATCGCAAATTTATGACATATTGGCATTTTATTCGTTGATCGCATGCCACAAGAGATCTTTTAATTCGTCGATGCCCTGTTGAGTGACAGACGATATGAAAATAGAGGGAATATTTTCAGGTATTTCCTTCTTCATCTCCGTCATCAATTCTTCGTCGAGCAGATCTGATTTGGTGACGGCGAGCAGCCGCTTTTTATCAAGCAATTCGGGATTGTATTTTTTCAACTCATTCAGCAATACCTCATAGTCCTTCATGATATCATTACTGTCTGCCGGTATCATGAACAATAATACAGCGTTTCGCTCAATATGTCTGAGAAAACGATGCCCGAGGCCCCTGCCTTCAGCCGCACCTTCGATCAGGCCCGGGATATCTGCGACGACAAATGATTTAAAATCCCTGTATTTCACTACACCGAGATTAGGCACGAGCGTGGTGAAGGGATAATCGGCAATTTCCGGTTTGGCAGCGGAGATCACTGATAGTAGTGTTGATTTACCCGCATTCGGGAAGCCCACCAGCCCCACATCCGCCAGCACTTTCAACTCCAGGATTATCCATTGCTCTTTGCCGGGCTCTCCGGGTTGGGCATAACGGGGCGATTGGTTTGTGGCCGATTTGAAACGCGTATTACCAAGGCCTCCTCTGCCTCCCGGTGTCAGAATGGCTTCCTGCCCATGTTCGGTTATTTCAAGCAATATCTCATTGGTCTCAGCGTCTTTGGCGACGGTACCGAGCGGCACTTCCAGTATCACATCCTTGCCATCAGCCCCGGTGCGCATGCCTCCTTCGCCGGGTTTGCCGGGAGAGGCTATCACATGCTTTTTGTATTTGAGATGCAGAAGTGTCCAGAGCTGGCGATTCCCTCTGAGGATAACATGCCCCCCGCGGCCACCGTCGCCACCGTCCGGCCCGCCTTTGGGCACAAATTTTTCCCTTCTGAAATGTGCGGAACCTGCACCACCTGCACCCGAACGGGCACAGAACTTCACATAATCAATAAAATTAGGAGACGACAATACAGCGTGAATTATTTAACTTGATCAATTGCTTTGCAAATATCGTTAAATATTTCGTCAATCTCCCCGACCCCTTTGATTCTCTTCAGTTTTGATTGTTTCTCATAGTATTCCGCCACCGGCAAAGTTTCCTTTTTATAAACGGCTATGCGGTTGTTGATACGCTCTTCATCCTGATCGTCGGTACGGCCGGAGATTTGCGCCCTGAGCTTGAGCCGGTTTTTCAGCTCTTCTTCGTCGACGTCCAGTGCGATCATCAGGGCGATCTTCTCACCTTTTTTCTCAAGTAATTCATCAAGAGCCTCGGCTTGCTTTACCGTTCGCGGGAAACCGTCAAAAATGAACCCATTGGTTTCAGGATGGCTGTCGATCTCTACATCCACCATTTTGATCACGAGATCATCGGGTACCAGATTGCCCTGATCGATATAGGTATGAGCTACTTTACCGAGTTCCGTTCCGTTGCTCATGTGTTCCCTGAGCAATTCGCCTGTGGAGAGGTGTATGAGATGATATTTCTCGATAATCTTTTTACTTTGGGTTCCCTTGCCTGCCCCCGGGGGGCCAAAAAGTACGATATTAAGCATAATATATGGTGGTTAATCAATGATTTTATAAATGTCTTTCAGGTTTCTGCCTAATCCGTTATAATCAAGTCCATAACCCACAATAAACACATCGGGGATCTCAAACCCGATATACTTGAGATGAACAGGATTTTTGTTTGCTTCAGGCTTGTAAAGCAGCGTCAGCACCTCGATTGATCTGGCTCCGAGATCCGTGAATTCATCCAGGATATGATGCAGTGTTTTACCTGTATCCACAATATCTTCGATGATAATAATATTCCGGTCAAAGATATTATCATCAAGGCCGACCAGTTCCTTGACTTTTCCGGTGGATTCGGTGCCCCTGTACGATTTGAGCTTGATAAATGATATCTCGGCGGGGATGCTGATCTCCTTGAAAAGGTCGGCAGTAAACATGAAAGCGCCGTTGAGGATAGATAAAAATAATGGATTTTTGTCGGAGTAGTCCTCATTGACGTGGGTAGCCATTTCTACAATCCTCTCAGTGATCTGCCGGTGGGGAATGAATAGCTCAAAATGACGGTCGTGTATTTGCATGTTACGGACGAAAAATCGATAATAATCGAGGGCCCAAATATACTGGTAAATTTTATTGGAATGAAATCAAGGAATGTTTTAAAAACTATAGTTCTTTCATCAAAGCGGAATAGATATCGATCGTTGCACGGAGGTCTGATATTACGATTTCTTCATGATCGCTGTGGGGATATAATACGGGCGGACCAACAAAGCACCAGTCTATGGGGAACGGGGCATTTTGTATTTCCCTGCCATCACTGGAGCCATAGGCTTCTACTTCGATCTGATATTTTATATTTTTTTCCATAGCCATCCTTGTAATTTCGTTGATATATGATTTACGGGGAATATTTTGATCCCGGTATGAAATCACTACGCCATGCCCGGGTTTTACACCATCCGAAGGCCATGTTACATCAGTGATGAGCATTTTTCGTATTTCAAACTGCTCGTATAAAAATTTCACCAGAAAAGGCACCGAGCCTCCGCCGTGTTCTTCCCAACAGGAAAAAACCAGAGCACCGTTCTCGAGTGTTTCTGCAAGTCGGAGTAATGTATAGATGCCTGCGCGGTTGTCAAGATACGGTGTGGTAATAATTGCCTTATTCTCATGAAAATTGCTTTTATAAATCAGCGTGGTACCCGTCTCGATAGCTCTTCCGAATTGGTAATGTAATTGGTTTTCCTTATCTATCATCAATTTGCATTCAATGGGCCCGAGTGAATCAAAGCCTGAAAGCATCTCATTCCCTGATATTTCGGGCGAACCGATGGGAATAAGCTGATCAAAATACCTGACGGTAAATCCCGTCGTGTCCATGTGGGCAAATGCCGCTGCTTTTGGTTCTCCGAAAACAAGCACGAGACAATCCTGAAATGCACTGCCCTCATAGACCACCGGTTTGGCAATCCAGCTTCCGGAATGCTCTTCAACATATTTCAGGATAAACTCCTTCATGCTGAATTCTTCGCCGGAAGGGCTATGGATTTCACACAATTTTTTTAACAAATTCTCCATGATGCTGATACTACGGATTGTTTTAATCCTCTTATTTTATCTGAACCTTAAAATTAATTTGATCTGGAAATCATAGTAATGATTTATAATTATATTTAGGGATTGAATAAGCAATTTATTTTTAGCTGATAATAGCACCGGATAAAGAGCCTTCAGGATTGTAAATATGGGAAAATCGCGTTGCTTTATAAATCTGTGCAGACGTATCATGCCTCCTTCTTTTTTGCCGGGGTGGTGTTTGTGTGCCGTGTCCCGGAGTTGTAATGATAGTAAATTATGTTAATAACTATTATTCTTTTAATCATAGGCTTGATTGTTCTGATTGCCGGAGGTGATTATCTGGTCCGCGGCGCGTCGAGCATTGCTCTGCGGATCCGGCTATCCCCGTTGGTAGTGGGACTTACCATTGTTGCCTTTGGTACTTCCGCGCCTGAACTACTTATATCGATTCAATCGGCTCTGAAAGGGAGCCCTGACATAGCAGTGGGTAATGTAATCGGTTCAAACATATGCAATCTGGCTTTGGTGCTTGGCATGGCTGCGCTCATCCAACCGGTTAAAGTGACGCCCAACAGCATCCGGATTGATTGGCCCGTGACGATGGGAGCTTCGATACTCTTGTACCTGTTGGCCCGTAACGGGATTTTAGGACCTGTTGAAGGAGTATTTTTCATGGTTATCCTGACAGTCTATCTGTTTTTAATAATCCGCGAGTCGAGAAAAAGTGAAAAGCTGGCTTTGGAGCTATTGCCTGAGAGTGAAATACCCGAAACCCCATCCAAACAAATATGGAAGGATTTGGTTTATATGGGCATCGGAGGTGTCGGCTTGTATTACGGCAGTGACTGGTTTGTAAACAGCGCCAAAGAACTGGCCATCACCCTTGGAGTAGAGGAAAGAGTGGTTGGTCTTACCGTTGTTGCATTTGGCACCAGCCTTCCCGAACTGGTGACAGCCGCTATAGCATCTTACAGAGGACACAGCGACCTGGCCCTGGGCAATCTGATGGGGTCCAATATTTTTAATATCTTTTCAATACTGGGTATTACGAGCATCATAACCAGTATTCCGATCAATGAGAAGATTTTGAACCAGGACATCATCTGGATGATGCTGGTGACGCTGATGATTTTGCCGATAATGGTGATCCGGAGAGAAGTGGGTCGTACCGACGGCCTTGTATTACTGACAGTATATGGCATTTATGTTTATACGGTATTTGTCTAGCTGATGCTTGCAGAATTGATGAAGTATCTCCTTGTATATCTTGTTAGCATGTTCAAATTTATCGGTGGCCCTGCTGTGGGCGCTGCATTTAGTTTGAACAACTGGCTGACTGCTGTCATGACCGTACTCGGCATGATGACGACAGTTTTTATTATCTCTTCTTTCGGGTTGAAGTTTAGAATGTGGCTGATGAGAAAATTCAGCCGGAGAGCTGATAAAAAGATATTTACGAGACGAAACAGAAGGATAGTGAAAATATGGCGTGGCTATGGAGAGTTCGGCGTTTCCTTTTTTACCCCCGTGTTATTTTCTCCCGTCATAGGCACTCTGATCGTGATGACTCTGGGAGGTAAAAGGAAGAGGATTTTTACTTATATGCTGATAAGCGCTATTTTCTGGGCCCTGACATTGTCGTCATTTTCTGATTTCCTTCTCGACGCCCTGTTTGGTCTTTAATGTCAAAATGCCGGATTGGTAATGAGGAAATGATCAAATCAAAAAGTAAAATGAATGAAAAAAGATTTTATAAGTAATTTCAGGAACTATCTTGTCATTGACATAGAGACGGCCTCTGCATTCCCTCATTATAAAGATATGGATGACAGGCTGCAGAAGTTGTGGGACAAAAAAGCTTCATTTATCCGCAGTGAGGAAAAACAGACGCCGGAAGAATTGTATTTTGAAAGAGGGGCCATCTATGCCGAATTTGGCAAAGTGATCTGCATCGCAGTCGGGATTTTTACGAAAGAACCTGATGATACTTTCGGGCTTCGTATTAAATCATTCGCGAACGCCGACGAGCGTGAGTTGCTGCTGGAATTCAGGGAACTGGTTCTTTCGAAGTTCAGGCAGGACGATCTGCGACTTGTTGCGCACAATGGTCGCGAATTTGATTTTCCATACCTGTGCCGCAGGATGCTGGTCAATGATATCGAATTGCCGCCTTCGCTGGATGTGCGGAACAAAAAACCATGGGAAATTCATCATATTGACACGATGGAGCTTTGGAAGTTTGGCGACAGGAAAAATTTCACCTCACTCGAATTACTTGCTACGCTGTTTGGCGTCGACTCCAGCAAGGATGATATCGACGGCAGTCAGGTCAACAAAGTGTATTATGAGAATCATGACTTGGCCAGAATTGCCGAATACTGCCGGCGCGATGTGCAGGTGACGGCTTCTGTTTTCCTTAAGCTGATCGGAATGGATATCCTGAATCAGGGTGATATCACTTACCTATAAAGCGGAAGATTGATTTGGAAAGCCTGAAATTATCGAGCCCTACCGCATTGTTGGAAATCCGTGACCTGGGGGTGAGCTTTAACAACCGGGAACGGGAAACCCGTGCCGTGGATGGCGTGGACATCACGCTCCACAAAGGTGAGACTATCGGCATCGTGGGTGAGTCAGGCTCCGGTAAGTCTGTAACAGCGCTTTCTGTGATGAACCTCCTCAAAAGCCCTCCGGCACGTATCACTTCGGGAGAGATATTGTTTAAGTCAAAAAGTCATGGGCTGATCGATATCTTAAAGCTCGGCCCTAAAGCACTCGGTGCTGTCCGCGGCAATGAGATCGGCATGATTTTCCAGGAGCCGATGAGTTCGCTCAATCCGGTGTATACCTGTGGCGACCAGGTCGCCGAGGTGATGAGGGCACACCTGCATCTTACCAGGGAAGAAGCGCATAAAAGAGCCGTTGCCCTGTTTGAAGAAGTGCAACTGCCCCGTCCGGAAAAGATATTTGATACTTATCCGCATCAGATATCGGGCGGGCAGAAACAACGTGTGATGATCGCCATGGCAATGGCGTGCAATCCTTCGATCCTGATTGCTGACGAGCCTACTACGGCACTCGATGTGACCGTGCAGGCCAACATCCTGCGTGTGATGGAAAAATTGCGTGAAAATCATGATACTTCCATCATTTTCATCAGTCATGATTTCAGTGTGATTGCAGAGGTGGCCGACAGGATTTATGTGATGTATGAAGGAAAGATCGTGGAGTCAGGCAATGTATTTCAGATATTCAATCATCCCATTCACCCGTACACACAAGGCCTGCTGGCCTGCAGGCCCAGGCTCGATATTAAATTGCGAAGACTGCCTACGGTGAGTGATTTTCTCGGAAACGGGGACGGAAAGAAATACAACTCGATTGGTCAGGCTTTACTTCTGAATGCCGAGATGCAAAGGGAGACAATCCAAAAAAGGGTCGATGTGTTGTACGGAGGACCGCTGCTGAAAGTAAAAAACATTACAACAACCTTTCCTGTGAAAAAGGGATTATTCGGAAAGGCAAAGAAAGAGTTTAAAGCGGTTGACAATGTGAGTTTCGAAATTTATCCAGGTGAAACGGTTGGTTTAGTGGGAGAATCGGGATGTGGCAAGACCACGCTCGGTCGCACCATTATAAAACTGATCGAGGCCGCGTCGGGAGAGATCTATTTTGAGGGAAAAGCCATCCACAGCATGAAGGGCAGACAATTGCGAAAGCTCAGGGAAAAGATGCAGATTATCTTTCAGGACCCGTATTCTTCGCTCAATCCCAGGAAGACAATTGGAGAAGCCATCGCCGAACCGCTAAAAATCCATAGAATTATTGCAGACAAAGAAGCCCGTAAGCAGCGCGTATATGAACTATTGGAAAGAGTCGGTCTCGATCCGGGGTATTACCACCGCTTCCCGCACGAATTTTCAGGCGGGCAACGGCAACGAGTCAGCATTGCCAGGGCGCTGGCAACCAACCCGAAATTTATTATATGCGATGAATCCGTGTCGGCCCTGGATGTATCGGTTCAGGCTCAGGTATTGAACCTGCTCAACGACCTCAAGAAGGAATTTAACTTTACATATTTGTTCATTTCTCATGACTTGTCGGTTGTCAAATTTATGGCTGACAGGATATTTGTAATGAACAGGGGCCGGCTGGTAGAGATGGGCTATCCCGAGCAACTATTCGACAGGCCTAAGGAAGAATATACGCGGAACCTGCTCAACGCTATTCCCAAAGGGGATATCGAGGACATCCGCAAAGCACAATTAAGAAGAAGACTCGCTTACGCGAAAAAAACATTATTTGAAGAAAATGACTAAGAAAAGAAACAGAAGGGGTGCAAACATCGAAAAAGATGAGATGATCACCCTCATAAAAGAATTGTTAAAAGATTTCGATCACCGTAAAGTATCATTTAAACAGGTAATCAAAAAGCTTGGCATCAGGGATCGTCGTACAAAACTGGCCGTCAAATCGATCCTGGCTGACATGGCAAAGGAAAGGACCAGACCGAAAGGCACAGGTGATCTCGTTGGCAAGATCATCACCGGTAAGGTGGATTTTGTGAATCCACGGTTTGCCTATATCGTTTCCGACAGCATGGACGTGGATGTAAAGATAAAATCGGAAAATCTGGGGGGCGCCCTGGATGACGATACCGTTAAAGTGCAGGTGTTTAAACCGAGATCAGGCGGAGGAAGGCTTGAAGGTAAGGTGTTAGAGATTGTCGATCGCTACCGGAAGGAATTTGTCGGCAGGGTGGAAAAGAGCAAGAAGCACGCGTTTGTGGTGCCAGATTTCAAGAAAATGCACTACGATATTTTTGTACCGCTGTCAGCGCTGAACAAAGCGCAGCATGATGATAAGGTGATTGTTGAAATCACGAGGTGGCCTACACCGGACAAAAGTCCTGAAGGGAGGGTGGTCAGGATACTCGGCAAGTCGGGCGAGAATGAGGCTGAGATCCATTCCATCATGGCGGAATTCGAACTGCCGTTCAAATTTCCCGATGAAGTGCTGGCGCAGGCTCAAAAGCTGAAGGATGGCGTAACTAAAGAAGAAGTTGCCTCGAGGAGGGATTTCAGAATGGTCACCACTTTTACAATCGACCCGGAAGATGCAAAAGATTTTGACGATGCATTATCAATAAAGAGGCTCAAAAACGGCAATTATGAAGTGGGTGTTCACATTGCCGATGTAACGCATTATGTGCGACCCAAGACGCTTCTTGAAGATGAAGCTAATGAGCGCGCCACTTCGGTGTATCTCGTAGACCGCACAATTCCCATGCTTCCGGAGAAGATATCGAATGAACTTTGCTCGTTGCGCCCGCATGAGGATAAGCTGACTTTTTCGGGTGTATTTGAACTCGACAGTAATGCGCGCATCAGAAAAGAGTGGTTCGGCAAGACAGTGATCCATTCCGACAGGCGGTTTACTTATGAAGAGGCACAGGAAAGAATCGAAACCCTGAAAGGAGACTTTTTTGCAGAACTGACCACGCTGAATGAGCTTGCTTTGAAGCTGCGCGCCGAGCGGTTTATGCGCGGAGCGATCAATTTTGAAACTGTTGAAGTAAGATTTGAATTGGATGAAAAAGGGAAGCCTTTGGCCGTAAGGCCCAAAGAAAGAAAGGATGCTCATAAACTCGTGGAAGAATTCATGCTTCTGGCCAACAAGCGTGTGGCGGAGTATGTGTACGGCATGAGAAAGGGGAAAATAAAGAACACATTTGTGTATCGCACCCACGATTATCCCGATCCGGAAAAGCTGAATGCTTTTTCTGTTTTTGCCAAAAAATTCGGCCATGAACTCAAAGTTGAAGAGGATGCCATTTCACGATCGCTCAACAACCTCATCGAAGACATTGAAGGCAAGCCCGAGCAGAACGTATTGCAGACGCTGGCCATCAGAACCATGGCAAAGGCCAAATACACCACCGAAGAAAAAGGCCATTTCGGATTGGCATTTCCTCATTACACGCACTTCACATCGCCCATCCGGCGCTATCCCGACATGATGGTGCACCGGTTATTGTTTCATTATCTCAATGGTGGCGAGTCGCCTGAACGCGACAGATATGAAAAGAAATGTCAGCATTCGTCGGAGATGGAAAAGCGTGCTGCTGATGCCGAAAGAGCCTCGATCAAATACAAACAGGTGGAATTTATGGAGTCCATGGTCGGGGAAGAATTTGAAGGCATCGTGTCGGGTGTAACCGAATGGGGGGTCTTTGTGGAGATAATTGAAACGAAGTGTGAGGGCATGGTAAGACTTTCTGACCTTAATGATGATTTTTACATTTACGAACCCGATCAATACAGGGTGATAGGCCAGAACCGCGGTATGACTATCACGCTGGGTGATCATCTGATGGTACGGGTTGTGAAGACCGACATCAACCGCAGGACGATCGATCTGGAAATGATCGAAAAAGTGTCGTAGTGATTCCATGAAAAAATGGCCATTTTTTCATGGCCTCAGGGGGGTGCCGGTCGAAGGGTCCGCTTTGACCGCCTATATCTACATCATGAAAAATCGCCTGTTTTTCATGAATTTTTTTATAACTACAACCGTACCAACCCTTTGGAGGGTTTTGAAAATATTGACATTTTTACGGACTGTTATTAAAATTGCGGGTCAATTTTTTTAAAGAGGAAGATTATGGCAATAGTTGTTGAGAATCTTACGAAAAAGTATGGTGATCAGAAAGCGGTAGACAATATATCGTTTGAGGTCAGGACTGGTGAGGTGGTGGGTTTTCTCGGACCGAATGGCGCCGGGAAAAGCACTACGATGAAGATGATCACCTGTTACATGGCCCCGACCGAGGGCAAGATATTTCTGGAAGGGCTCGATGTGGACAAGAACCCGGAGGAGATCAAGAAGAGGATCGGCTATCTGCCCGAAAATAACCCCTTATACACGGAGATGGCTGTTATCGACTACCTGAGGTTCTGTGCCGAAATACAGGGCGTGGAAAAAGAAAAGATCAGTGAGAGAATTCATGAGATGGTCGATGTGTGCGGTCTTGGTCTTGAAAAGCACAAGCGCATCGGTGAGCTGTCGAAAGGATATCGTCAACGGGTAGGGCTGGCGCAGGCCATGATCCATGACCCCGAGGTGCTTATTCTCGATGAGCCCACCACTGGCCTCGATCCCAACCAGATCATCGAGATCAGGAAACTTATCAAGGAACTCGGTAAGGAAAAGACTGTTATCCTCAGCTCGCACATCCTGTCTGAGGTGGAGGCTACCTGTGACCGCATTCTCATCATCAACCGCGGCAAGATCGTGGCTGACGGTACCTCGGAGACACTCCGCGGACAGGCACAGGGCAGGGAGATGCTCAAGGTGCAGATCGAGGCATCAAACGGGGCGGACAAGGAAGCTGTCAAAAAAGCGTTGCTGGGCCTAGCTTCCGTGGAAACAGTGAAGGAACTGGAGGAAAAAGAGAATTATTTCCTCATACAAAACAAACCGGAGGCATCCTCGAAAAAGGAGATCTTCGATCTGTGTGTTAAAAACAAATGGTATCTGCTCGAATTGACCGGCATAGAAACCAAGCTCGAAGATGTATTCAGGGAATTGACAAATTAGGATTGTAAAAAATAAAACGATGAGAAGTATTTGGGTATTGACCAGGAGAGAACTGACATCATATTTTGATTCACTCACAGCCTACGTGATGATCGTGATGTTTCTCGGCCTGAGCGGTTTTTTTACATGGCTTTCGGCCAATAATATTTTCGTGATCGGCCAGGCAGACCTGCAGGTGTTTTTCGGCATCAGCTACTGGACGCTGTTTTTCTTCATTCCGGCCATCACCATGAGAACCTTGTCGGAGGAAAAACGCTCGGGAACCATAGAATTGCTGAGCACCAAAGCCGTAACCGACTGGCAGATCGTGTCGGGCAAGTTTCTTGGCAGCCTGTTGCTTGTTGTTGTGGCGTTGGCTTGTACCATACCGTATTATATCACGGTGACCAGATTGGGTAATGTGGACCATGGCGCCATCATCGGAGGTTATTTCGGCCTGATACTCATGAGCGCCATGTATATCAGCATCGGCATTTTTGCCAGCAGCCTTACCAACAACCAGATCGTAGCCTTTTTGCTGGCATTGCTGATCGGGATATTTTTCCATATCCTGTTTGAGATCATGGCATCAGGTTCAACCGGCTTGATCGGAAATGTGCTGGACTATCTGAGTGTCAGGACGCACTTCGAATCGCTAAGCCGCGGGGTGTTTGATACGCGCGACCTGATATATTTTGCGAGCTTTATCCTCGCCGGGCTGGTGCTTTCGGAAACCATGCTGTCGAAACGCAACTGGCATAATTAGACAAAAATGGGCCATGAGAAAAAGGCTATTTTTTATAATAAAAATACATGGAAGGGATCAGGAGCTCGATGATACGCTATTGAAAGTGGTTTCATAATGTATCGGAAAGCTGTCGAAAAAAGCAAAAAGAAATGAAGAAAAGTAAAGTAATAACCCAACTATTCATTTTTGCGGGCATACTCATAGTCATCAATCTCATTTCGGAAAAGCTCTTTGTCAGGCTCGACTTTACGGCCGACAAGCGCTATACACTCAGCCCGGCGACCAGGGATATCCTCGAAAATCTGGATGATGTGGTGACTGTGACGGCTTATTTTACCAAAGACCTGCCGCCGCAGTTACAAAAAGTCAGGAAGGATTTCGAGGACCTTCTCATAGAATACGAGAACAGGTCGGATGGAAATGTGGTGTATGAGTTCATCAATCCCAATGAGAATGAGATGGAAGAGCAGAAAGCCCAGGATCGCGGTATCAGCCCCGTGATGGTGAATGTGACGGAAAAAGACCAGGTGAAACAGATGAGGGCATACCTCGGAGCTGTATTGCAAATGGGTGAAAAAACGGAGGTGATACCGATGATACAACCGGGAACCGGCATGGAATACGCGCTTACAACCTCTATTAAGAAGCTTTCGCTCACGGATAAGCCGAAGATCGCTTTTCTCCAGGGCCATGGTGAGCCTTCGCTCAATGCATC
>WGED01000565.1 GCA_015492915.1 Cyclobacteriaceae bacterium | reverse complement strand
CTCATGGATTACGCGCGGCCATTGCGGCCATCATGTCTCGTAATGCTTCCCACAATATTGGCAGCCATGTGTTATCCCGCATTACCACCAAAGGAATTGATGGGTGGACAGAAGGGATAGATGTTCAGAAAATTGTCAATGAATTAATCCTCCGAGAACAAATAAGGGAGATAGAAGAAAACGGTAAAAAACAAGTTAAAGTTGAAGGTGAGGTTTGGAAGACGGATCAAATTGAAAAAACTGACCTTCAAGAAAGACAGGCTCATGTTGAAACCTTTGCCAGAGACCTTGTAAGCTGGTCAAAAGATGTGCAATTCCTTTCCCGCTATATCCAGCAGCGCATGGATTTCATTGCTCAGATTTCTACAGACTGACCCGATTGGAGTGAACCGGCATATTTGATCAAGGACTTGTTGCGCTGGTTTTTGCATCAGAAGCACTTGCTCAATTATATTGCCGCTTCGGAGAACCTGGGAGCCACCTTGTTTGATGAGAAAACCGGAGAACCGGTTGATCGAAGTAATGATCCCGAAATAGAAGGGGATATTCGTTTTCATGTGTTCATGGTGCCCTCCGAAGAATGGATAATCCCAGCTAATGTTGACCGCTCAGCCAACCTCACGGAAGATCGCAAAAAGCAAATTGTGAAAAGGTGTTTGCATCAAACACAGAATGTAGGCGATTCGGATCAAAATAATAGAGTGGTTTCGGATAGCCTAAAATGTAAAGAGGATAAAGGTCAAGATCAGCAACCTTGTGAGGATTGCCACCGAATCCTTCTGGAGATGCCCGATGGAAAACCTGCTCAAATGAATGATGAGCACGATGTGTTATTGGCCATCCCTGGCGGGCTGGTAGGTTACCATGCGTTTTATGTGATTCTCGAAAATATCATTCGCAACGCTGCGAAGCACGGCTATGTTCGGCATAAAAATGAAATCCATCACCTCGATATTATTATAGAAATCCTGTATGATCCGGAAGAAAAAATCCGAATTCAGAATGGAGAAAAAATCCTTCCTGCGTATTTGTTGCGTATTTATGATAATGTGAGCCGGGTTGCCTGGTGTGAAAAGATGATAAAAAACGGGGAGGGGGTTAAACTGTGGGGTAAAAACAGCATGAACGAAAAATTGGCGACATCGATCATTGATGAAACCGGTCAATTACGCAAAGAAGACTGGGGGCTGGCCGAGATGAAAATTGCCGCCGGGTATTTGCAACGAAGAGAGATACTCCACATAGGTGGAGAAAAAGATAGGATTGTTGGCAGTCAGGGAGATCAGAAAAAAGAAAATGAACTGGATAATCAAATGCTCATCCAGGGAAGTCCAGAAGATCCTAAAAGCGGTGCAGGGGCCATTATCAGGGCAGTGGAATCTCCTATAGGCACTTTGGGTTATGAGCTGTTCATTCCCAAACCCCGGATGATAGGGATTGTGTGCGGCAGAAAGGAGGGCAGCTATGAGCCTTTGTGAAGCATTGCATCAACAAGACCAGCCCGCATTAGACCGGTTGAAACGGAATTCCATTTATCTGCAAGCAGATGACACAGACCATGATTTTGAATTTTTTGTGTTTGTGGATGCAGCAAATGAAGAAAGGCGTCCGTTGTTTTTGCAGGCGTTACGTGTAGCCCTGGATTTGGATACAGCTTCCCGGAGTCAGGTTGAAAGTCAATGCCGGCAAGATTGGGATGAGCGATTTCAGGGGAGGCCCAATGCAAAACCAGAATTCAGCCTGCTAAATTGGCTCAAAATTGCCATTGAGGATTATCCCTTTAGATTGTTTATCGTAATTGATCCTGAAAAATGGAAATCTGGAAAATCGCATCCGTTCCAATCAGGGTTTTGGAAGAATCAAAATCCATTTTTGTTAAAACGCATTTGTTTTATCGATGACCGGGATTTTGACGCGAACTTTCCTGAGGGCGATGATATAGATAAAGCATCTTATGATCGATTCAAAAATTGGCTTTATGCGCAGTGGGTTTTGCATTTAATGGAATCGACATTGAGTATAGATAATCATCACATTAGATTGCGTTTTCACAACTTTGATCAAGAGGAAACATTTTTTATACCTGCGACAGCCCACTTTTTTTATAAACCCAACGATGGTCAAATGGACAATTCAGTTGATAATGAAAATAAGGAAGGAAAAATTATTCGAGAAATTTCAATGAATTGTAAAGACGTAAGGGAAGTGATTTTATCATATCAAGGGGAAGATATTACTGAAAACGTAGATGATCCTTTTGTTTTTCTAAGCCGCCATACAGATTTGTATAAGTGGTCAGATAGTAAGAACTGGTGGGATGCGGGCGGCAATGCTTATCTTCTTGAACAGAGTTCTAATGGTAATTATTGGGCTTCTTACAACTTGTCCGGGGCTCTATTATCATTTGTTCTCTATCAAGATGCATTAAGTAAAGTAAATTCCGATGAAGCTTATCGATTTTTTCTTTCAGTTGCAGAGCACGCGTTAATCAGAACCGGAATAGCCGATGAACGGTTTCAGGAATGGTATGAAACGATGTCAGTGCAACAAGCCGCCAGTTTATTTCAATCTCGCATTGTTGGGGTATATTGCTTTGCAGAAAAAGATAAACTCAGAGGACAGGGGGATATTCCCAATCATAATATTTTTGTTTCTGTTGACTTGAAAAAGGAATTTGACATTACCTGGGGAAAGGGTTTAGGAAAAAATTTTAGTGATTTATGGAAACAACAATTTCGCAAATTAGATATGATTATTATTCATCAGGGATTACTTGATAAGTTTAAAGAGATAGAGAAAAACAAATCAATTGAAGAATGTATTCTTGAATGGAAAGAAGTTTGTCCATGGATTATTATTACATCTGGGCGGGGAAAGCCTGAAGATGTTTCTCTTGGTACAAAGTTTTTGCCATTTAGCGGCCTGGAAAGTTGCATGATTGGCAAACGATTTGATAAACACATTTTGCTCAGACAAATTATTTCAATCTAAATCTTTTGGAGTTTGTCATGGATGTCGTATTATTCATCGACAAATTTGACTATGAAAACTTCGATATTATAAGAAAGATTCTTGAGGAAGACTTTTTACTTACTCGGTTCAAATC
>WGED01000564.1 GCA_015492915.1 Cyclobacteriaceae bacterium | reverse complement strand
GCACGATGGAGGATTTGAGCTTGCTCTGCGCAAAACCGCGTAAAGCTGCGTGAGCGTCGTTGTACTTCTGCGGAAGTTTCTCCTTATTCTTGTAATTTTCCTTATCCAGCTTGGTCATGATGTTTACATCGATTGAGCCGGTAGTAAGGTGATCATTGATCCATTGTTTTAAATCTTTGATGTTGTCATTTTGGATAAATTCATTAAACCGCTGCTTCAACTCCGAAAAGTCCGGCAGCATTTCAATATACTTTTCCAGCTCTTCCCCTTTGTGATTGATGGATTCTTTCAGTTCGTCAAACTTTTTGTTTACGAGATCATCGATCAGGTTGAGGTAAGCTGTAATCCTTTTGGCGCGGAAATCGTCAATTTTGTCTGAGATCTCCTGAAAAGGAATCTCAAACTTTTTGCTGTAGAATTCCCGCATCTTTTCTGTGAGCATATCATCCACGAGGGATATAACTGATGAGATGCCATACTGCGCCACTTTTACCGGAGTGTCGACAGTATATCCGATTCCCATGACCGGAATGTGGAAATTATGAACGTAAGTCATGTGATTATTGATTAAGAAATGTCAAGAACACAAAATTAACGAATAAAAAACTTAGCACACCACTAATGTGAGGAAAATGGTAATAAATCTATGGTTTTTTTATTGTGACTTTTGCGGAAAAAATCAGGAATGCCTCCTTTACAACTGTAATTCAGGTCTTTATAGGCATTGTTGTTTTATTAAATGTCATTAATGTTTAATTTCCATTTTCTGAGTAAAAGCCCACATAATGACCGATAAATCATTCAACACCCGGTATTTGTATTTTGTTACTTTCATTTCCGCCATGGGCGGACTACTCTTTGGATACGATTGGGTGGTGATCGGCGGGGCTAAACCCTTCTATGAGAAATTCTTTAATATCGCACATCTTCCGGCTATGCAGGGCTGGACGATGAGCAGCGCCCTGGTCGGTTGCCTGATCGGTGCTGTGGTCTCAGGCTTTCTCAGCGATCGTTACGGACGCAAGAGACTCCTTATACTCACGGCGCTGGTGTTTATCGTCTCTGCGGTTGGCACGGGCGCCGCACAATATCTCACCGGATTTATCCTTTACAGAATCCTGGGTGGTATCGCCATCGGGCTGGCATCCAACCTCTCCCCTATGTATATTGCTGAAATTTCACCTGCCCGATTCAGGGGTCGCTTTGTATCACTCAATCAGCTCACGATCGTGATAGGAATTCTTGCGGCACAGATCGTCAACTGGATGATCGCCGACAGGGTACCTGCCGGAAGCACAGACGAAATGATCCTGAACTCATGGAACGGTCAGTGGGGATGGCGCTGGATGTTTTGGGCGGAAAATGTACCTGCCACCGCATTTTTTCTACTGATGTTCACGGTGCCCGAAAGTCCGCGCTGGCTCGTGAAAAACCGCAACGCCCAAAAAGCCATGACGGTGCTCCTATCAGTTTTTAATAAAAAAACCGCTGAAAAAGAACTTGAGAATATTGGGTTGTCTTTGAAAAACAACACGGAAAAGTTATCCTTCAAAGCACTGACACGCCATAAATATAAAAGAGTACTCATCATCGGGTTGGTGCTGGCGGTATTTCAGCAATGGAGCGGCATCAATGTGATCTTTAATTACGCCGAGGAAGTATTTGCCGCAGCAGGTTATGATGTTTCGGACATTTTGTTCAACATTGTGATCACCGGGAGTGTGAATCTCATTTTTACCCTTCTGGCTATCCGCACTGTGGACCGCTGGGGACGACGCAAACTGATGCTTACCGGCGCAGGAGGTATCGGGGTTATTTACCTAATGACGGGCGCGGGGTATCATTACCAGCTCGGCGGGTGGCCTATGCTGCTGCTCGTGGTTATGGCCATTGCGTTTTACGCGCTCACCCTTGCACCGGTCACCTGGGTGATCCTCTCGGAAATATTTCCCAACAGGATACGGGGTCTGGCGATGTCGGCAGCTACGGTGGCACTGTGGTCGGCATCCTTCCTGCTTACTTACACTTTTCCTGTCTTGAATGATTTGCTGAATGCCTCCGGAACTTTCTGGTTTTATGCATTGATCTGCCTGGCAGGATTTGTATTTATATTCAAAAACCTGCCTGAAACCAAAAACAAATCACTGGAGGAACTTGAACAGGAGCTTGTGGGATAGTCTCAGGACCACAATGCATCGGTTTTGATTCTGCTCCAGCGCTGAGCAATTATGCTGATGATGACGAGCTGAAAAGCATGATAAATCATAATCGGGACAAGAAATATGCCCGCACTGCTCATCCCTGCAAACAGTACGCTGGAAAAAACCGTACCATGCACCAATGACTTTTTTGATCCGCTGAATAAGGCTGTTATTCTGTCCTCCCGGTCAAAAGCAAGCCACTTCGAGATGAGAGAAATTATAAACCAGACGGCAAAAAACAGCATAATCACACCTGCTCCGACAATTAGCAGGGCGATAATGCTGATGTCGTCAAACACCCCGCTTAAAAATGACTCACTGAAGCTTTGATAAACGATCAACAAAATGACGGTCTTGTCAAATGTTGTAAGCTGCTTTTTATGCCTCATTGCAAATTTCCCGAAAAACCTGTGTAACAGCATTCCGGTAATAACCGGGACAAGAATCTTCAACAACAGTGCGCCGAATACTTCTCCAAAATCAAAGGAACTCATCGTTTTGGTCAGAAAGAAGCCCATCCATAACGGTGTGATAAGAATACCGATGAGACCGGAAATGCTGGCATTGAAGATAGCACCGGGAATATTGCCTCCGGCTATGGAAACCATCACCACAGACGATGAAACAGTTGAAGGCAGTGCCGCAAGAAAAAAAACCGTCAGCCAAAGCAATGTGTATTCATCGCCATGGATGAAGGGTTTTATCAATAACACGAGTACAGGGAACAGCAAAAAAGTAGCACTCTGCACTACGAAATGCAACTCCCAGTTGGTGAGCCCTTCTAGCATCCTGGCCGGGCTCAGTTTGAGGCCATAAAAGAAAAAAATGCCCGAAATCCCAATAGAGCTAATCTCATGAAGGGGCAGCGATTTACTTAGTCCCGGATAGAACCAGGCCAGCACGATCATGAGGATCAGCAACAGAACAAACGTATCGGGTATATATTTTCTCAATGAAAAATGATAAAAAAGTCATAGAAATATCCATGTTGCAGCCCAGGCAAATCGCTTAATTAAACAGCGGTGTACTGAGGTAGCGTTCGCCGGTATCTGGCAATACTGTCAGCACGGTTTTGCCGGCGCCCGCATTTTTTGCTACTTCGATCGCTGCCCATACATTGGCCCCGGAAGAAATCCCGGCAAGGATCCCCTCCTGCCTGCACAATTCCCTGGCCTTTTCAAAAGCATTGTCATTTTCAACTTTTACCACATCATCGATGATGTCGAGATTCATGATGTCCGGCACAAATCCGGCTCCTATGCCTTGTATTTTATGCGGCCCGGCTTTGCCTTCAGAGAGCACCGGTGAGTCTGCCGGCTCAACGGCAATCAATTTCATGTCCGGATAATGATCTTTCAGAACCTCTCCCGCACCGGTGATGGTACCCCCCGTGCCTACCCCCACGACAAAATAATCCAGCATAATACCCTCCAAATCATGGATAATCTCATTGGCTGTAGTCTTTCTGTGAACTTCCGGGTTAGCGGGGTTTTCAAACTGCTGAGGCATGAAATACCCAAACTGCTCAGCCATCTCAATGGCTTTCATCACAGCGCCAACCATACCCTTATCGCCCGGGGTTAAGATAAGTTTAGCACCAAACTGCTTTAATAATGCCCGCCTTTCGGTGCTCATGGTTTCGGGCATGGTAAATATGATATCATACCCTTTTACAGCCGCCACCATAGCCAGGCCAATACCCGTATTGCCGGAGGTCGGTTCGATGATCGTCATACCTTTTTTCAGGACCCCGCGTCTCTCTGCATCTTCAATCATGCTGAGAGCAATGCGGTCTTTTACCGATCCGCCCGGGTTGAATGATTCGATCTTCACCAGGATCGCGGCACGACCCTCCGGTGCCATTTTATTCAGCTTTACAATAGGAGTGGAACCTATACTGTCGAGAATTGAATCTAAAATCATTGGTTTTTGGTTTTGATTTGCAGAATACAAATCTACACCAAAACTCCGTGTGAATGGAACAGGAAGAAAAATTATTTCTCCTTTATCATTTTTTCCAGCTCTTCGATGCGGGCAATGTATTCTTTCTCCTTCCGTTCCAGCTCTTCCTGGGTGGCTTGCATTTCCTCCATATTTTGCCTCATCTCTTCCTCCTGCGCCCGCAGTTGCTTGGCTTGCTGTTGCGATTGCCCAAGCAGCTCTTTCGTTTTAATATTAAGGGTATTGGAGATGACAAAGGAAGCGATGTTTTCACCAAGCTTCAGCAGGAAATCGATCTGATATCTTTCCAGTTCATGAAATAATCCGAATTCCATGACTCCGGCTATATTATTG
>WGED01000563.1 GCA_015492915.1 Cyclobacteriaceae bacterium | reverse complement strand
ATCACATTATTTTCAATATTTATAAACTTATTTTGCACCCATTTGAATGAAAAAAACCTATATTTGCGGTCAAAATGACATTTTAGAAATATATAATTAAAAAACTATGGGAAAAATAGGAATTTTCTACGGTTCCACAGAAGGTAACACGGAAGACGTAGTCGAAAGAGTAAAAGAAGCCCTCGGCGATGCCGATGTCTATAATGTTGATTCTGCCACTGCTGAGGATATGCAAAAATATGATATTCTCATTCTTGCCGCCTCCACATGGGAAATTGGTGAATTGCAGGAAGACTGGGAATCATTTATCGATGTACTCGATGATGTTGATTTCAGCGGCAAAAAAGTAACCTTTATCGGTGTTGGCGATGCAGACGGTTATCCTGATACCTTTGTCGATGCCATAGGCATCATCTACGACAGAATCAAGGATTCCGGAGCAGAATTTTTCGGCGCATGGCCTACCGACGATTATGAATTTGATGAGTCGAAAGGCGTGGTTGACGGCAAATTCCTCGGCCTTGTTATTGACGAAGACAATGAGTCAGACAAGACGGATGAGAGGATAGCCAAGTGGGTTGAGCAAATCAAAGGCGAACTCGGACTTTAATTAAATATTGATGTGATTGTGAAAGCTGTTTATCGGTGATAGTTCCGGTAAACAGCTTTTTTTATAACTTAACGGTTTATTGGTCATTATTTTTTTTGACTTTTAAAGTTAAAAATGATAATTGTCAATTTTTTAACGGTTTTGTCTGCCTACATTTGCACACTAAATTCAGAAGAGGTAGAGGGATATGGCAACAGAAGTACAAGGTGATTCGATAGAGCATTGGGGAGTCATTAAGGAGATTACTTCCGAGAGTATCAGGGTAAGCCTCATCAATGTATCTGCATGCTCGTCATGTCACACCAAAGGAGCTTGCTCCGTTGCCGATGTGGACAATAAAGTGATCGATGTTGTCAATCCGGGAGGCGATTTTAAAAAGGGACAGATGGTGAAAGTTGTATTTCAAAAATCATTGGGACCGTTAGCGTTGTTTCTGGGATATCTATTTCCTTTTATCTTTATGATGATCGTGTTGGTCGCTTCCATGTCCATGACAAATGACGAGGTGATGTCAGGCATTGCCGCGTTGCTGGCGGTGGTTGTGTATTATCTTGTACTGACTTTGTTCAGAAAAAAACTAAAAGCCACATTTACATTCAGAATTCAAAAAACTCAAACATAAGCT
Organism: Cyclobacteriaceae bacterium; assembly: GCA_015492915.1. Classification (GTDB taxonomy): domain Bacteria; phylum Bacteroidota; class Bacteroidia; order Cytophagales; family Cyclobacteriaceae; genus JAAUQL01. Next base: position 3,565 of record WGED01000563.1, on the reverse strand, counting down.
ATGAGTCAGACGATTCTATTTACCATCGGATCCATTACCATTTTAGGCTTTCTGGCTGCTGCAATCCTGTATTTCATAGCCAGTAAGTTTAAGGTATATGAAGATCCGAAAATCGAAGAGGTTGAAAACGCCCTGCCCAGCACCAATTGCGGAGGATGTGGTTTCCCGGGTTGTCATGCTTTTGCCGAGGCTTGTGTCAATGCTGATGACCTGTCGGACCTGCACTGCCCTGTGGGGGGAAATGAAACCATGCAAAAGGTCGCTTCCCTGTTGGGTATGGAAGTGGAGGAGAGAGCTCCCTATGTGGCAGTGGTGCGCTGTAACGGCGCCCTGGAGTTTCGCCACAAAACCACCGCCTATGACGGCGTACCGAATTGTACCATAGCACACAGCCTGTACGGCGGTGATACAGACTGCCAGTATGGATGTCTTGGATTTGGTGAGTGCGTGGATGCCTGCAACTTTGAGGCGATGTACATGGATGAGAAGACAGGCCTGCCTGTAGTGATCGAGGATAAATGCACTGCCTGCAATGCATGCGTCACAGCCTGCCCGAGGGATATTATGGAACTGCGGCCTAAAGGGAGGAAAAACCGCAGGATATTCGTGGCTTGTGTCAGTCAGGATAAAGGAGGCGCAGCCAAAAAAGCGTGTGATGTAGCCTGCACGGGATGCTCAAAGTGCGAGGCAGAGTGTAAATATGATGCCATTGTCATAGAAAATTACCTTTCCTATATCGATGGGGAGAAGTGCAAATTGTGCCGTAAATGCGTGCCTGTTTGCCCGACCCATGCCATTCACGAGATCAATTTCCCGCCAAGGAAAGAAAGGCCCGAGAAAAAGGAACGCCGTGAAAAACCTGCCAAAAAAGTAGAAGTAAACACGGCTACGATCGATAATGCACCTGCCGTAGATGTGGTGAAGATGGCAAAAAAGGCTAATGAAGAAAGTGTTAAAAAAGAGGACTCTGACGATAAAGAGGTAAGCTGATGAGTTTATTGACAATAAATAATGTAAAGACATTTCCCAAGGGAGGCATACACCCCGCGGATCATAAACTGTCTGCCGGTGTTCCGATCAAAAAGCTTGACCCGCCGGCACAGGTGGCCATTCCCTTATCCCAGCATATCGGTGCTCCGGCTACCCCGGTAGTGGAAAAACGGGAAAAAGTCAAGGTTGGCCAGCTTATTGCCAAAGGAAACGGCTTTGTTTCGGCCAATATCCATGCGACTATTTCGGGTATCGTAACCAAGGTGGACAAGGTGATCGACTCGACAGGTTATAAAAGGGATGCGATCATCATCAAAGCAGGCCGTGAAGGGGAGGAATGGGCCGACGGTATTGATCTGAGTGATGATCTGATCACGGAGATCACCCTTGAAAGAGAAGATATTATAAAAAAAATTGCCGATGCCGGTATCGTGGGTATGGGTGGCGCTACCTTTCCTTCGCATGTTAAGTTGTCCGTACCCAAAGGCAGAACAGCCGAATACCTGATCATTAACGGGGTGGAGTGTGAGCCTTATCTCACGGCAGATCACCGCCTGATGCTTGAAAAAGGCGCGGAGATCATTGTCGGCGCGCGGTTGCTGATGAGGGCACTGGGCGTGGAAAAAGCGATCATCGGCATTGAAAAAAATAAACCCGACGCCATAGAAAAGATGGCTGAGCTCACTGCCAATGAAAAAGGCATCACCGTGCAACCACTGAAGGTACAGTATCCGCAGGGCGGTGAGAAACAACTGATCAAGGCAGTACTGAACAGGGAGGTGCCCTCAGGGGGATTGCCCATAGACGTCGGCGTGGTGGTACATAATGTGGGCACCGCCTTCGCCGTGTATGAGGCCGTGCAAAAAAACAAGCCCCTCGTAGAGCGGGTGGTAACCGTGACAGGAAAAGATGTTAAAAATCCATCAAACTTTCTCGTCAGGATCGGCACGCCGGTCATGCAACTCATTGATGCTGCCGGAGGCATCCCCGAGCACACGGGTAAGGTGGTAAGCGGTGGCCCCATGATGGGTAAAGCGCTTAATTCACTCGATGTGCCGGTGGCCAAGGGTACCTCAGGCATATTGCTGATACCCAACGAAGAAGCAAAAAGGGGTGAGATAAAACCCTGTATCCGCTGCACCAAATGCGTGCAGGTGTGCCCCATGGGTCTGGAGCCATATCTTCTCATGACGTTGACACAAAAAGAGATGTACGAGGAAGTGGAAAAGGAAAAGACCATGGACTGCATCGAGTGCGGTTCGTGCTCATTCATCTGTCCTTCCGACAGGCCGCTGCTTGACTATATCAGATTAGGAAAAAGAACTGTTGCATCATTAATAAGGGAAAGAAATAACTGATGAGCACTCAATTTTTAACTATTTCACCGTCTCCGCACATCCATTCGGGTGAGTCCGTAAACAAACTGATGTACGGAGTTCTTATAGCGCTCGCACCGGCTCTGGCGGTGTCTTTTTATGTCTTCGGCTTAGGTGCAGTCATCGTCACGCTGATCGCCGTGCTGAGCTGCGTGTTTTTCGAATACATTCTCACAAAATACCTGCTCCACAGAGAGCCGGCCATCACCGACGGTTCCGCAGTCATCACCGGCGTATTGCTGGCCTTTAATGTACCGAGTAACCTTCCGTGGTGGATCATCATCATCGGCAGCCTGGTAGCAATCGGTGTCGGGAAAATTTCATTCGGCGGATTAGGCAATAATCCATTCAACCCCGCATTGGTCGGAAGAGTATTTTTGCTCATCTCCTTTCCCGTGCAGATGACGAGTTGGCCCCTGCCGCTGGAGAATGCCTGGCAGTTAGCCGACGCCGCCACCGGCGCCACGCCGCTCGGACTGATCAAAGAAGGGCTTAGCACTGGCAAGCCGCTGTCTGACCTGATGCAGGAAGTGCCGTCCTATGTCAGCCTGCTGCTCGGTAATGTGGGTGGCTCGGTCGGGGAAGTATCGGCGCTGGCGCTGATCATCGGAGTGATCTATATGTTATGGAAAAAGATCATTACCTGGCATATACCGGTTGCCATGCTGGGCACTGCTTTCATTTTTACAGGCGGCTTATGGCTTATCAATCCTGAGAAATTTGCCGATCCTGTATTTCATCTACTCACAGGCGGCTTGCTGCTCGGAGCCTTTTTCATGGCCACCGATTATGTCACCTCACCCATGACCACCAAAGCGATGTTGATCTTCGGGGCGGGTGTAGGATTCATTACGATCGTTATCAGGGAGTTTGGTTCTTATCCGGAAGGGGTATCTTTTGCAATACTGATCATGAACGGATTTGTGCCGCTGATGAATAAATATATAAAACCAAAAAGATTCGGAGTTAAGAAAAATGGCTAAGAAAGAATCAACACTTTTCAACATGGTTTCGAGTCTGGTGGTGGTCACGCTGGTGGCTTCTGCCGCACTGGGCTATGTGTACGAGCTTACCAAAGGACCAATCGCCGAGGCCAAGCTGAAAAAGAAAATCAATTCCATACAGATCGTCGTCGGCGAATATGACAATGATCCGATCACGGAAATGTATAAGATCCCGACACCGGACGGTACAGACAG
>WGED01000562.1 GCA_015492915.1 Cyclobacteriaceae bacterium | reverse complement strand
ATAGTGCATTATGCCTCCTCATCAAACGTGCTGATTTTCTTCCCGCCCTGGCGGGACAAGTTGTACTTTAACCCCTCATAACGAAATCCTGGTGAGAATTTTGGGTTAAAAAGAAAAAGTTTGCTCCGGGTTTCGAAGCAGACTTTTTGTCATGATTTAAAAGCAGTATTTAATGAGGTCGTTAATTAAAGGACATCACAATTTCCTGCCATACAAGCCAGTTCCTGCGCAGCAGTGGTAAAGTCCTCCTCCTCATACCTGTATATTTTGCTGAAATCAATATCCGGAAACTCAGCGTTCAGTTTTTCATACGTCTTTTTATCGATCTCGACATACGGCATCTGGTCGAATGAAGCATCGTAAGCAGGCAGGAAGGTCATGCCACCGATTTTATCCTGGTTTTCCCATACCCACTTGATGATATCAAGCACCTCATCCGGCTTGTAAGTGATGGTCACACTCGGATTGTGCTCGGTGTAGTTTTCTTTGTTTCTCAACCAGTATTCACACTGTTCAAGGGCAGTCCTGTCATTGCGGGTGATGGCCGAATCCGGAGACTTGACCGGGAAATGAACGACCCATGTATTTGCTGTCTCCCTGGTCTGTCCGTTTTCAGGATCCATGGGAACGCCGGCATTTTCAAGTACTTTAAATACAGGGGTGTTCGCACCAACGCGTACATTTCTGATGTAATAGGGCGCCCATCGTGCATGAAGCCCGGGAGAGCAATTCAGTAACTGAGACGAATTACCTGATGGCTTAACACAAGTAGTAGCCGCAGATTGATTGATGCCCAGTATCTTAGCTACTTTTTTATTCGTTTCGATAACTACTTCCCTGAGTTTCTTCATATTCTCAGGATCCTGTGCCGCAGGGCAGTCAAGCTGACCGTTGATATCGACTCCGAGCAATCTTTCTTCTTCACAGTTTTTCTTCCATTCTTTTCTCAAGCCTGGAAAATGTGTTGCCTTGGACTGAATCGTACCGAGAATTGTAGCAAGTTCTACTTTATCTATCAGATCTTCCAGGGTGTCTCCCTCGCGGGCTACTGCTACTGACAGATTACAAAACTGGAACGGGCGCAGAATGATCTCGCCACATGGATTTGTTCCGAATCTGGCTGCTTTTCTTCGCTTGGGTTTGGTCTTCAGCGCTGCACTGCGGTTGAATATACCCGGCTCACCGCGTTCTGTCCTTACCATACCGAGAATGAAATCGGCAATCTCTGCCTGGCTGAGTTTTCTGTCGGGCCATACAGCTGAATTGTTTGCGTTCCAACGTTGATTATTCTTTTTCCAGAAATCACCGTCTTTGCTGTGCAGCATTTCCTGATCGTCATAATCAAACAATGCAATCATAGCAGTACGCCTCACACCACCTGACACGGCAGCAGCCCCGACAGCACACATGATATCATGTGCATCGAGTGGCCTCAATGTTGAGCCCTGACGTGAAAGAATCCTCGACCTTGCAAAATCAAGCAGTGTCCTCAACGGCTCAGGACCTGAAGCCCGGCCACCTTTGATTCTGAGTACTGCCCCCGCAGGCCTTACCAGCGAATAGTTGAAATGTACATCCCTGCCATTGAACCACGCCTCAAGGCCGGTACGCAGGGCATCAGCCCAACCTTCAGTAGAATCTTCTACCACGTGCTGAATGGCTGCTTCTCTTTTTTGTCTTCTGATCCTCGGGAGCTTTTCCACATATTCTGCCTCAACGGAATAACCGACACCACACCCGCTCATAGATATGATCATTGCCTCCACAAAAGAATCGATACTGTCAACAGGCATGTATGAGCAGTTGTAAATGCTGATATTGTTCCTTCTGGCGGCCGGGCCTGCCATGGCAAGCAGCCTCATCGAAGGCATTATTTTCATGTTGAGGATGGCATGTCTCAATCTCTGATAGGTAAGCGGCTGGAGCCTGAAATCCGATAATTCCTTGAGATATTCAACAGCCCTGTCGACTGTTTCCACCCATGTTTCCCTCCTGCCATGTTCATAGCTGAAGCGGGCATACTTATCATAAAACTGAAATTTCTGCAATTGAGTAGGAAAATACTTATCCGATTCTTCGAAGGCCTTTCGTACCTCATCAGGTACCGGACGCAATTCCCTCATTTTGGCATGCTCGGCGCGATAAAGGATATAGCTTTTTGCCGCTTCATATTCACCGGCAGCTTGCAACACCATTTCGGCAATATCCTGAATTTGTTCTACAGTGGGTTGTTCGAATTTCGCTGATACAATATTTACAATCTGTTTGGTTATTTTGTCTGCGTCAAAGTTTGTTCTGTTCAGGCCTTTAAAACACCTGGTGATGGCCACCTTGATCCTCTCTTCGTCAAAGTCTACGATTCGGCCATCGCGCTTAATTACTTTTACCGGTTTTTTGTATTCCACTTTTTGCTTGGGTGTGGTTTTTTCCTTCTCTTTAGTCTTCCTGGCGGCTGTTCCGTTTTCGCCCCCCACTTTGTGTAACGAATTCTTACTCATTGCAAACAGATTTTGTAAAGTTTAACATACCAATTTCTTAATTAAATTGTACTTTTCTAAAATAATTCAGGCAAATTTTTGCTAAAATTTTTAACATCCACATATTCAACAGCTTAAACTTATCACTTAAATTTTTGATTTAACATTGGCTTAACATGAATTAAAAATTGTACTTTTCTAATACAGCAAAATTGCATAAATT
>WGED01000561.1 GCA_015492915.1 Cyclobacteriaceae bacterium | reverse complement strand
GCCCGCCCGAAGTGAGTCCCCCAAGATGAATGTCGGGACTTACCATAATGACCGAAAGCCCCTCATGGGCCAACTGCACCGCCGCCATCACCGCAGCCGACGTGCCCCCGTACACGATGACATCGGCAGAATATGTGTTTTTTTCATGGCCGGGAGACCCGCAGCCGGATAAAAGCAAAAGAACAATAAAAAACAGCCTGATTTTCATGGATTTATAGGGTTGTTGAATATGATGAAATTATGAAAAAAAGACGATTTTCCCACTAAACCACGCCCAATATCCAACACAGGTATCCCTCTCTACCAGGGCAAACACATTTAACTTTTCATATATGAACATTTGCAGTTGTTGTCTTTTTTGTCATGATTTTCGCCCATTCTTAAACTCAAAAAATTACTTGAAATGCAGTGGCAGGGCAAAAATGCACGCCAAAAAAAAATTTATTGAACTTTATACCCGGGGGCTTACGCCCACGGCTATTATTATGTCGCTCCTACGGAGCTTTTTTCAGACTTGATTGGAATTAATTTTAAATGCGTTTGCCCTGCCCCTTCTACTCATTCACACACTCACCCTCACTCTGTATCCTCGCTCTCACGCTCACTCTCTGTCCATCCCCACCCTCCTCCTCCCGGCGTCTCGATTCTGATGGCATCACCCTTCTTCAACTCCACCGTCGTAATGCCTTCAATTTCCAATTCAGAACCATCTGCTCTGATGACGGTTTGCTTCCCGACCGCTCCCGCTTCGCCGCCCGCCATGCCATAGGGTGCCACCTTTCTGTGCTGACTGAGCAATGAGAGCGTCACATCCTCCAAAAACCGGATTTGCCGTACGATGCCGTTACCGCCGTGCCACCGCCCTTTTCCTCCCGAGCCGTGCCTGACGGCGATCCTTTCCAGCATCACGGGATATCTGAATTCAAGCACTTCGGGATCGGTGATCTTCGTGTTCGTCATGTGTTGATGAACAGCATCGGCGCCGTGGAAGCCGTTGCCCGCACCCACGCCGCCGCCGATCGTCTCGTAAAAGCCGAATCTCTCATTGCCGAATATCAGGTTGTTCATGGTACCCTGACTGCAGGCCGCCAGCTTTAGCGCCTTGATCAGCGTGTCCACGATACGCTGACTGGTCTCCGTGTTGCCTCCCACTACGGCAGGCGATTTCATGGGGTCTTCGTCAAATTCGGGATGGAGCAGGCCATGGGGAACTATCAATTTCACATGGCGCATCAGCCCCTCATTGAGCGGCAGGGGCTCATCGACCATCAGGCGCAGCACATACACCACGGCGCTGTTCAGTATGGCTAAGGTGGCATTGAGATTGCCCCTGTGCACCGGCGCCGAGCCCGTAAAGTCAAAGGTGATATCCTCATGGGATTTGACGACTTTCACCCTGATGTTCGCGCCGTCATCGAGCCGCTCCTGGGCCTTCCATGATTTATAGGCCATTTTTTCAAAAATATTCAGAATAGCCGCTCCGCTGTATTCCAGCAGCTTGTCCATGTACTTCATAACCATGGATTTTCCATGATTTTCACACAATTTCACGATGCCTTCCACACCCGTCATGATGGAAGCCACGGCGCCGTTGAGATCCGCCATGTTTTCTTCGACTGCGCGTGTCGGGTACGGGCTTTCGGTCAAAATTTTCCGTATTTCTTCCCAGCACGGCTTATGCCTGCGCACCAGCCATGTGGGTTTTATCACCACACCTTCCTCTCCGAGACAGGTTGCATTGGCAGGCATCGAGCCCGGTGTGATGCCTCCCAGTTCGGCATGGTGCGCCCGGTTGGCCACGAAGGCGATCAGCTCATTTTCATGAAAAACAGGCGCAATGAGCGTGACGTCCGGCAGGTGCGAACCGCCATAGACGGGGTGGTTGGTGATGATGATATCCCCCTCTTCAAGCGGCAGGGTCTCCATGACGCTGCGCACGCACACACCGAGGCTGCCGAGATGCACGGGGATGTGGGGTGCGTTGGCCACGAGATGGCCGTCTTTGTTGAGCACGGCACAGGAAAAATCCATCCGGTCCTTCACATTGACGG
>WGED01000560.1 GCA_015492915.1 Cyclobacteriaceae bacterium | reverse complement strand
GTGCTGTTTATTCTGAATGGGATAGTCTTAATGGAGAAAAACAGGGCGCGTTGGTTGAAGATTTACTCACCATTCAGAAAAAGTCGGTGCTCAAGAAACGACTTGTTACTCACTGGGATATCGACAAACGAACGGCTGTCAACCTATGTATGCTTGAGTTTGAGCCGGGCCATAGTAATCACTCAGCTAAAGCCATCAATAAACTTCTACCCTATTTGAATCAGGGACAACGTTACGATGAAGCAAGAGTCAGTGCCGGATATGATTACGAGGTTAAAGATATCAGCATTGTAGAGCGGCTTGGATTACCGCCCGAAATCGCTAACCCCATTGTTCAAAAGGCATTGCATGAATTGAGACGGTTGATTAATGCCATCATTGCTGAATATGGAAAACCTGATGTCATTCGCATTGAAATGGCTCGCGATCTGGAAATGAATACTAAAAAGTACAAAGCCTTTATCAAGCAGCAAAACGCCAATACCGCAGCCAATAATGCAGCAATAGATAAATATCGTGAAATAGGCGCTAAAAACCCTCATCTCCAGCTAGGTAAATATCCCAGCAAGTCCGATAAAATCAAGTACCGCCTTTGGGAGGACCAGGATAAACGCTGTATTTATAGTAACAAGCCTATCTCGTTATCCACATTATTCAGTGCCGAAATTGATATTGACCATATTTTGCCATACAGCGAATCACTGGATGACTCCTACATGAACAAGGTGGTTTGTTATGCTGGGGAGAATCGTTATAAAGGACAAAATACTCCAATCGATGCTTTTAGTGGAAATAATGAGAAATGGGAGCAGATTACACAATCAATCAATCGATGGCATAAAGGGTTGAAATCGAAGCGTGATCGTTTTTACCAAACGGCTGTTGATATACAAAAACGTGATTTTATTAATAGCCAGCTTAATGATACCCGTTATATCAGCAAGGTAGCGAAAGGATATCTGGCCCAGCTTGGGGCGGATATCACAACCTGCAAGGGAAGCACAACTTCTTGGGTGAGGCATCAATGGGGGCTCAATAACCTCATTAGTGAAGATGATCAAAAAAACCGTAATGATCATCGTCATCATGCTATTGATGCCGTAGTTATTGCTTGCATTGACCGGGTTTTTTATAAAACTCTTGTTGGTCTTGCAAAAGACCTTGAGCGTCGACAATCGGTCATTAATATAAAAGACATTGTTTTTGATCCACCTTGGGATGGGCTAAGGGATGAGCTTAAAGTACGATTAGATGAAATAGTGATAGCTCATGCCCCACAAAGAAAGTTAAGTGGTGCTTTACACGAAGCAACGGGGGTGGGTTACATCGATGGAATAGGAACTGTCTACCGTATTAATCTTGATGGTAAATTTAAGGTGGCCCAGTTAAAAAAGATTATCGATAATGATGTTAGAGAGATAGTTTCAGATCATCTGGCGGGTTATGACAAGAATCCGAAACTAGCTTTTTCTGAAGGTATCAAGGTTCTACATAAAGATGGGAGAACCCCGATTAAAAGGGTGCGAGTTATACAGTCAAAAACGAACTTAAATAAACTGGAAAAAGGTAAATTTGGTGTTGTTGATCGTGCCGGGAAAATATTTAAGTGGCTTGCTTATGGTAATCTCCATCATGTTGAGATTATTAAAAATACCGAAAGCGGTGTATATAGTGGTCAATTTATTACTACTATGAAGGCACACCATCGTATCAAAGGCATTGGTATGTTGAAACAGCCTATTATTCAGACCAATCCTGGGGCAGGATATGAATTCGTAATGGCTTTACATATCGGCGATTTAGTGAGTGTCGACAGGGAGGGGGGGCGCTGTTTTTATCGCGTACAGGTGTTAGATTCTGCAAATAAGAGAATTAAATTGCGCCTACATACAGCATCAATATTAAGTAATAGCCATGAAACCCTTTCAGATAGAGAGTCAACCGTTTCGGCATTAATGAATGCAAATATGCAATTACATAAAACAAACTCAATAGGGAAGTTAGTTTCGTGATCAAACGTATCATCGATATTAGTGAGCAAGCCTATCTTCACATTAGAAACAAACAGTTACTTATTGAGCGTGATGGGGAGACTATCGGCCGGATGCCAGTGGAAGATCTTGGTGTTGTTATTCTGCAACATTCTGCCATCGTTATCAGTCAGGCTGCTATCATTGCCTGTCAACAGGAAGGGGTGGTTATCGTTTTTTGTGATGCGTGTCACCTCCCATATTCGGTACTTCTCCCACTGAGTGATGGTCATACTCTGCACACAAAGATTATGCGTGAACAAATTGCCATCAGCCAACCGACCAAAAAACGGCTCTGGCAACAAATTATCCAACAAAAAATTAACCAGCAGCGTGCAACCTTGAAGGCATTTAATAAAAATACAAGACCATTAGACCGTCTAGCCAGACAGGTGAAAACGGGCGATAGTGGAAACCATGAGGCACAGGCTGCACAAAAATATTGGTTGCTGCTTATGGGGAGTGAGTTTCGACGTGATCGTGATGCCGCTGGCGTCAATGCTCTGCTTAACTATGGTTATGCCATTGTCAGGGCGATGGTGGCAAGGGCTATTGTTGGTAGTGGGCTTCATCCTTCTGTTGGACTTCATCATAGGAATCAATACAATGGTCTTTGCCTTGCTGATGATTTAATGGAGCCATTTCGACCTTGGGTTGACCGTATCGTTTATCGCATTGCTGAGCAACAGCCTTTTCCAAAAATTGATAGAAAAAACAAGGAGTTACTATTGCAGCTGCTTAGCCAGAAAGTTCGCTGGGATGGGCGCGCTATGCCGCTAATGGTTGCTAGCCATTATCTGGTGTCAAATCTCAAGCAGGCGTTTAGCGACAAAGCAGTTAAGCTGGGTTACCCGCAGTGGGTTGAGAGCGAATCGTGATTTTTGGCGGACTCAATACCATGTGGATAATTGTCTTGTTTGACTTGCCAACCGATACACCAAAAGCACGTAAAGAATACACCCGGTTTAGGAAGCATTTATTGGATGATGGATATAGTATGATGCAATACTCAGTCTACATGCGTCACAGTGCCAGTGATGAAAATGCTCTAGTTCATGTGAAAAGGGTAAAATTGGCTCTGCCTCCTGATGGAGAAGTTAGAATTATTAAAATTACGGACAAACAATTCGGCAAGATTGAGATTTTTTATGGAAAAAAACGCAAACCAACCGAGCAAGCAGCAATCCAACTTCAGTTTTTCTAGCGTTATAATCAATCGTTTTTCTTTGTATTCAAAGGGTTATTTGCAAGTTAACTGTAACCGACTAAGGTCTGTTTGCAAATCACAACCGAAAATGATGCCGGTGAATTTATTACCGCACTGTAACCGACTAAGGTCTGTTT
>WGED01000559.1 GCA_015492915.1 Cyclobacteriaceae bacterium | reverse complement strand
GAGTACATCCGCAATTTTCTTCACGATGAGCCCATTCCGGGGATTGAGATGGAATATGCTTTTGCGAAAAAATACATTCCTCAGATAAAACCTGAAGAGATCAATGCTCTCAGCACAAAATTTTTCAGACCGGATAACCGGGTGATTATCGTGAATGCTCCCGAAAAGGAAGGCGTTACCTTGCCGACGAAGCAGGATATACTGAGTGTGGTCGAAGAAGTGTCCGAATCTCATGTTTCGCCTTACGTCGATGCCTTGTCGGGTAGCAGTCTGATGGAAAAATTACCGGAACCGGGTAAGGTGGTAAACGAAATAAAATATGATGAGATCGAAGTGACGGAACTGACCCTTTCGAATGGGGCAAAAGTCATACTGAAGCCAACGGACTTTAAAAATGATGAAATTCTCATGACTGCCTGGAGCGACGGTGGTAGCTCGCTTTATCCGGACGAGGATTATTGGTCAGCATCCAATGCCGATGCGGTTGTAAATGAATGTGGCATCGGTAATTTTTCGCCGACAGATCTTCAAAAGTTGCTCGCAGGAAAAACTGCCTCCGTGAGGCCATACATCGCTACTTTGAGTGAAGGAGTCAACGGCAACTGTGTGCCCAGGGACATGGAAACGATGTTCCAGCTTTTACATCTCACCTTTACTGCGCCGAATAAGAGCAAAGATCTTTTTCAGTCATATATTGACAAGAGCAAGGCCCTGTACAAAAACCTGTTGTCAAACCCCAATTATTATTTTTACAATGAAACAATAAAAGTGATGACACAAAATCATCCGCGGGGTGGCATGTTGCCGACAGAGGAGGACTGGGACAAAATCAATTTTGACCGTACTTTTGAGATTTATAAAGAGCGGTTTGCCAATGCAGGCGATTTCACTTTTGTTTTTGTCGGCAATTTCAAGGTTGATTCCATTAAAAAATACCTGGAGCAATATGTTGCAAGCCTGCCTTCAAAAGGTGAGAAAGAGTATTGGCGTGATCTGGGGATCAGGCCTCCTGAGGGGGTTGTAAAGCGTGATTTTTACAAAGGCACAGATCCGAAAAGTATGGTAGCTGTCAAGTTTCACGGCAAGTATAAATTTGATAGAAAGACCAACTATCATTTAAAATCGCTTACGGATGCCATGAACATCATTTTGATAGAAAAGATACGGGAGGAGCAGAGTGGTGTATATGGCATCAGTGCCAGTCCTTCAACTTACAAAGCACCTTATGAGCATTATCTCATAAATGTATCTTTTCCATGCAAACCGGAGAGCAGTGCGGCCCTCACGGATTCCGTCTTTCAGATATTGCACAAAATCCATAAGGAAGGCATAACTGACGAAGTATTTGAAAAAGTGAAAGAGGGTCAGATAAGAGATATGGAGGTGAAGATAAAGAAAAACGGATATTGGATGAGCGCATTGCAGTACAGTTATAAATACGGTTATGACCCGAAGGATATTCCGAATTATCGTGAACGCATCGATGCCTTAACGAAAGATGATATAAAATCAGTGGCTGAGAATTATCTGAATTTCAATAATTATGTGTATCTGAGGTTATTGCCGGAAAAGGCGCCATAAAATTAAGACCGTGGTGCCTGTTCGTATCGTTCTTTCATATTGGGAATGGTTACAGTAAATGTAGATCCTTCCTGTTTCTCGGATTTTACGGAGACTGTTCCCTCCAGCTTTTCGACTGTTTCTTTTACGATATACAACCCGAGGCCCGTACCGCTGAGCTTGTGTGTTGCTCTGAAGAACATACCAAATATCTTGGGAATATGCAGATCGGAAATGCCGATACCATTGTCGGATACCTCTATGATTCCTTCCCCTCCTTCAGTACGTATTTTCACTTTTACATATGGATCATCACGATATGGGTTGGCATATTTGAAGCTGTTTGAGATAAGATTGCTCAAAATAACATTGAGGCGTTGCTTGTCAGAGTAAAAAGACAAACCCTCCTCAATTTCAAGAATAGGCTTCACTTTTTTAGCGAAAGGTGCGTAAATCTGATCCTCAAAAATATCATTCACCAATTTCCCAAAATCTATTTTAGAAACAGTCACACCAAATCTTGAATTTCTTGATAAATTGATGATATCTCTTATAAACTGATCAAGTTTTGTGATGCTTTTTTCCTGCAGGGTTATATACTCTTGCAGTTTGTCCCGATCTTTTTCGAGTTTCATCAGATTTATAAGTCCCAGTATAGAAGTCAGTGGTGCTCTGAGATCATGCGATACCCTGTAAACGAAACTGTCGAGTTCACGATTCAGTTTTTCCAGATCCCGGTTTTTTTCTATCAGTTTTATCTGGCTTTTTTTAAGTTCGGTGATGTCTTCAATAAATACCGATACCCCCTTGATCTTATTGGATTTTTTAATAGGGAAGGTTTTAATCTCGAAAACCCGTTCTTCCCCTTTATAAAATTCCTGATCAAGATAAATACATGGTTTACCTTTAAGTGTCGGTTCAAACCTACTTTTCCATAATTCTCTTTCTCTGGTGTTGTCGATCAGGTCAAGTACGTTTTGATGAATGCGGGGTGATTTTTTATACTTTCGCTGTATTTCATTGGTAAATGCGATGTTAAAATCAATGAGTTCCAATCTCGTATTCATCAGCCATGTTACGCGGTCAGAGTTATCGAGAATGGCACGGAGGTTAGCCTCCTTGTCAATGAGATCCACGATACGCTCAGCCACTTTGAGCTCAAGATTTTTATTGAGGTTTTTATAATCCCGAATCATTTCCTCCATATCCTGCTGCATCAGGATAAAAGCATTCAATAATTCATAATTCGGATCGTTTTCATCAATTTCTATATCAATCTTTTTGAATTCATCACCGGCTGACAATCGCCCGATTGCCTCAACTACCTTGTGCACATTTTCTTTCTGTTTCTTTTCAATATTCTCAATTATTGAGACAAGCTCTTCCTTGCTTTTGCTTAGAAGCTCATCGCGCCTCAATGTCAGGTGATTGCTTTTTGATTTGTCTTTATTTTTCTTGTCAGAAGGTGAGATGATTTTCTTAAGTGCATCATTTACATCCTCGCAAACTTCATTTGGAATTGCAGGGGTTCTGATGAACAAGTTAAATACCTGTACCAGCAGACGATACCGCCTGGGTAAAATCAGATATGCTTTTTTTACATACTTAGAGAGTTCTACATTAATATCCAACAGGGTTTTTCTGATTTTCACCCCAGGATAATTCAGTTTTCTGATGTCCCAAATCAATGCCAGTCCTGACAAATCCTGCTCAGCCAGAATACGCATTAACTGGCTGTTGGCTTCGATAATATCATCGGGAGTCAGGATACCCGAGGATGAAATCATCAGTATGTTATCGTGAATAAGAAAATGCCTGCTACGATAGTTTGTTTTTTTTGAATGGTAATCAAATAATTCTATGATATTGACATTCCTGCCAAATATGTCAACCATAGAAATTTCCCCTTCCAATTGAGATGGGGATTCATATTGACTGATATTTCCCGATGTTGAAAACAATAAATTAAATACTAAATTTTTTGTAACCCCCAAATAATGACAATTGAGTTAATTACCCCAATGTCGCGTTGATCAGGACATAAAAATAGAACTATTGGCCGGGATTTAATAAATAATTATAACCCCTTTTTATCTATGTAAAGAAAGCGATAAAAAGCACAAAAAAAGGCATATAAATATGCCTTTTACAATAGATTTAAATTATGATTTATTTCATATTAAAAACATATTCTCCTTCAAGGGAGGCAACTCTTCCCGATATCACCGTCCCCGGTGGCATGGTAAACGTGGCCGTAAAGTTGGTCTCAGTAATGGGATTTAGGGTCATGACTATACCATCCTGCCTCGTAAGGGTTTTGCCATCCTCACTTACCGTATAGGTGCCTGATGGCCAAACAACAGTGGCTCCTGTAGGATGCCCCTGTGTAGTCATATTTGTTTGAGTAAAAGAGACTGTGAAATTTAACCAATCTTGTGATTCGGTGGCGGTATTAATAGGCACATTCACATTTTGAACCCTCCAGGTCTTACTTGTTAAAATCTTGATAGTGACATCTTTAGGAGTGTCTTTATCATCCTTGCCACAATTCTGGAAAAACAATAGCATTCCAAAAGCTCCGATTGTTAAAATAAAATATTTCAGTGTCTTCATTCTGTCTCTTATACACATCTG
>WGED01000558.1 GCA_015492915.1 Cyclobacteriaceae bacterium | reverse complement strand
TCGGTAAAAGTCCTGCCGTCGGGGTTTGTGATGGTGATCCCATCGAAAGGGTCATCGGGGCTGATTTTCACTTCCTTGAATAACAGGTCGTTTTTCATGATGCCAAATGACGAATGCCTGTGTGCCGCATCGTCGCGTTTTTCAAACCTGAAGGTGATCTCAGGGCTGTTTGTTGCGATCGATATGCAGACCCCTGTCTGGGTGGCGGCATTGGCGGGTCTGAAAAAGGTACTGTCATTTTTCAGGATTTCGTCGGTAAACCGGTTAAGGACGATTTTATCTCCTTTTTTCTCTGCGAAAAACGCGCCGGTGACAGTAACCGCTTTGTCATCAGGCGAAATGAGTCCGGTGCTGCTGACAACTTCTTTTTGGTGCGTAACATCTCTGCCGCCACTGATCGGCGCTTTCCGGCACGAAAAAGTGAGCAATGTCGGAAGTACCAACAAAAAAGTTATTTTGCCCAAGAGAAGATTATTCCACCGCATTGATCTTCTTTTTCCATTCAACGAGCTGCTTTTTGAATTTCTTTGCGATTTTCACTTCAGAAGTCGCCAGATTTTCCGACTCATAGGGGTCTTTTTTCAAATCATACAATTCAATCCTGTCCTCCTTGTAATAATCGATCAGTTTAAGATCGCCTTTTCTGATGGCCGAACAGTCATGATCACCCGTTTGTTTTGGGCGGCCGCGCGGAGAGTGCCAATACAGCATGCGGTCAACCGTTTTGTCAGTCTGCAAAAAAGGCTTCATGCTCATGCCGTCAAGATGCTGACCGGGCATGAGCGGCAGACCACACAAATCAAGCAACGTCGGATAGATATCTGTATTGACCGTGACCTGCCTGCACTCGCTTCTGGCGTCAATGCCCTTTGCGTAAATGATAAAAGGCACTTTGACACCTCCTTCGTACACATGCCCTTTTCCCGCCCTGAGTGGCAGGTTGGAGGTCGCCAGCTTCCTCGTGCTGTTCACGCCTCTGTTCGAAAGCCCGCCGTGATCTGATGTGAAAACAATGATGGTATTTTCAAGGATGCCCTTGTCCTCCAGGGCTTTTACGATTGCTCCCAAGCTTTTGTCCACCGTTTCTATCATGGCCGCATACACGACATTGTCCTGATGCATTTTGGTCTGACCGTCCTTCATGATGTAATCGGGGCCTTCGAAATAGAGGCTTTTAAGCTTCTTTCTGTATTTGGCCACGATTTCTTTGGGCGCCTGGAACGGCGTGTGCACACTGTAGTGGCTCAACATGGCAAAAAAGGGCCCGTCGGATTCATTGATGAATTTGATTGTCTCGTCGGTGAGCCTGTCAGTCAGATATTCGCCGGGTTTGCCGCCGTCCAGCCCCACGATCTTTTTGTGCTTTCCCTGATTTTTACTCTTGCTTTCATTGTATGGGAAAAAGTAGGAGATCGGCGCTCCGGCGCTGCACCCGCCCTTGTTAACATCGTAGCCCTTGTTCTGCGGCCAGTCCTGCTCGTTTTTCCCCAAATGCCATTTACCCGCGAAAAAGGTCCTGTAGCCGTGGTTTTTAAATGCCTGCCCGATGGAGATGTCATCGTTTGTCAGCTTGTTGTCCTTACCGCCGGGAATTTGTGCCCTTGCGGGGAATTTCCCTGTCTGGATTGAATAGCGCGACGGTACACAGCGAGGATGACTGACGTATGCATTCGTGAAATTTATCCCTTTTTCGGCGAGCTTGTCCACGTTGGGCGTCTCGTATAGTTTTGACCCGTTCATCGACAGGTCATAATAACCCAGATCGTCCACCAAGAAAACCAGCACGTTCTTCTTCTGTTGCTGAGCTGATCCGCTGCAATTAACAAGAAAAACAGCAACAAGCGTCAATATTGTAATCAGTAACCTTTTCATGTATGTTCTTCTTTACATGTGTTTAAACTCATTCATTTCCCATGAAAAACAGGCGATTTAGCGGGCCTCTTTCAGCGAGAGGTCATCCGCCCATGATACCCCCTTGTCCTCCTTGCCCCATTTCTGAATTATCACTTCCACACTTTCTTCACTACCTGTGACAAAGAGAATCTCCACCTTTGTGTACTTTGTGTCGCCCACGCGTTTGACAACCGGCCTGGCATCTTTGTTCAGTTGCACTTTCAGTGTAATCTTATCTCCCTCTTCATTCTTAACCCATCCCGACAAAACATACTTTGTGTTCGGCTTCAATCCCGATACCTTTTGCTTAACGCCTGTCTTCGGGCCCAGAGACACACAATAATTCCCTGAGTGCGCGTTGGTGCCACCCGCCAAATCGCTGCTGCCCCAAACTATCCAACCTTTCAGTTCCTTCTCAAAACCGCCGTTTTTTATTAAACCGCTGTCAAACTTTTTGGCTTTCATGGCAGGTTTGGGGATATCAAAAATCAGCTCCAGGTCATCAGGATTTTCGAGCACTTTCTGAATGGCGTAATAGGCCGGTTTGGCCCTCAGTT
This sequence comes from Cyclobacteriaceae bacterium, assembly GCA_015492915.1. Taxonomy (GTDB): domain Bacteria; phylum Bacteroidota; class Bacteroidia; order Cytophagales; family Cyclobacteriaceae; genus JAAUQL01. Next base: position 1,433 of record WGED01000558.1, on the reverse strand, counting down.
GCTCATCAAAGATAAAGCGGTGGCCGTCGTTGTACCGTCCGTTGCCGTCTTGCAGGCCCCACGTGTTGTAGGTCACCACACCCGAATGGCGCCTGCTCAGCAAAACTTTCAGAATATTGGCAAAGGCCACGGCCTGCTTTTGCTTTACGTAATCGTCGTACACCCCTTCGACCTTATAGGTTATCTCCGTCACATGGAATTCCATACCGTTGGCATGCGTCCAGTCAATCAGCTCGCCGAGGTATTTCAAAGCTTTCGGGTCCAGTCCCACATTGTCGTGCTCTTTCAGGTGTGCCTGCCAGCCGATGCCGTCCACCCTGAAGCCCTTCTTTTTGAGATAAAGCACGGTGGATTTGACCTTTTCCCATGTGGTAGGGTCCATTGTAAGATGCTGATTGTAAATGAGTTTTATATTAGGATTGGCATATTTCGTGGCTATCGCAAAAGCTTTCTCGATGTATATGGGAATTCCGTCATTATTCAGTCCGATGGCCAGCCAGGGGTTCTCCCACTGGTCCGTTCCGGGCTTGGGACCGAACCATTTTCCGCCCTTGTCCACCGTTTCATTTACCACATCCATCCATTTCACTGTCTTGTTACCGGCGAAATGTTTACACTCTTCGGTCATGTATTCCGTCATGATTTTCAACAGCTCTTCCGGCGTGCGGTTATCGTCCTTTGCCCATGCAGACGCTTGGGGACTCACGGGCCCGTGCAGCCTGACGACCATGTTGTTTTTCGCTGCGAATTTTATGATTTTGTCGATTTTGCTCCAGTCCCATTTACCGGGCTCGGGATGCACCGCACCCTGCTTCACCGCATTCTCGGGAACGGTGTAGGAAAACTGTTCAGCGAGCAATTGACTCTTTGGCGTATTGATGCTCCTGTGATCAATGGTAGCGCCGACGTAAACGGTGCCGGGCTTGAAATTTTTAGCGACAAGCTCCCTGAGCGGCGTACCTTTTGGCTTGCCCGGAATCTCCTCATCCGGACCCGCTGCAGCTCCGGACATGGTTGTATTCGATTGACCGTCAAGGAATTTGTGCAACAGCTCCCGGTGTTTTTTCAGGGTAGCCTCGTACTTTTTATTCTTTACAAGGTTCTTTGTCTCATTCGGGTCGGTCTCATAATCATAAAGCTCCGCGGCAACCAGTAATTTTTCGTCGCGCAGCCCGGTGCTCCTGTAGGATTTGTACCATTCCGTATAGCGGTATCTTTTTGTTCTGATGGAATACCCCATACCGCCTTTGTAGCCCCTCGTGGGCCATTGTGAAATGGCGTAGGTTTTCTCCCTTGTCCGGCCTTCCATGAATGGCACCAGACTGGCACCTTCGATTTTATCTCCGGGGTTCACACCCGTCAATTCGCAGAGGGTCGGAAAGATGTCCAGCGTCTCAACGGGAATATCGGTTTTGCCGGGCTTCATCGAGGGG
>WGED01000557.1 GCA_015492915.1 Cyclobacteriaceae bacterium | reverse complement strand
TCAATATGATTGCCTGCGAGGACATGCCATCGCCGCCGGAGCATGTGATGGAGGCCTATGACAAATACGGGTTATTGATGTGGGAAACCTTTTTTCAATGCTGGACAAGCTATCCCGGCACCGATTTATTTAACAATCCGGAAGATGTGGACCTGGCCGTAAGCGGGGCAATGGATATCGTAAAAAGGTACCGTAGCCATCCCAGCCTTGTGCTTTGGACAATGGCTTGTGAAAGCATGGTGAGAAAGGAAATTTACATGCCCGTACGACAATTTATAAATAAGATGGACACGACCAGGCCCTTTATCCCGACATCCAGCATCGGCTGGGATGTGGATGAACTGACCCCATACCTCAAACCCGACCTTCCACTTGGAATGACCGATGAAGGGCTTCCTGACTACACATGGTACCCTCATGAGTATTATTATAATATGGTTTTGTCAGTAAAAAGGCAGATGTTTCGCAATGAGATGGGTGTGCCGTCAGTCCCTGTTTACAGCAGCATGAAAAAGTTTATTTTCAATCTGGGCCATGAAAAAAAGACGGAATTTTTTCCACTTGATGAACGATGGGCACACCACGGCGCATGGGACGACAACGGATATGTGTATAAAGCCTATGACACAGCTTTGAGAAGCAGGTATGGGCAACCGGAATCTGCAGAAGACTATATCAGAAAAGCGCAATACCTTCATGCAGCCAGCTACAGGGCTATGTACGAAGCGGCAAATCACCGCATGTGGGATATTACGCAGGGTGTTATGTTATGGAAACTCAATGCTACCTGGCCTACGGTGGTGTGGCAGATATATGACTGGTTTCTCAATCCGAATTCAGCGTATTACTACACGAAAAAGGCGCTCGAACCCCTTCACATACAATTAAACGAACATGATTTCACGGTTTCGGTTATCAATACGCAACACCGGGCGCAGGAAGGGCTGTCTGCCCGGATACAAGTATTGGATTTTGAACTGAACGTAAAATGGGAGAAGAATATCAACTTTGCTATAGGCGAAGACCGATATTTAGAACTCATCAAACTGCCTGCAATCGATGGACTGTCGGGTATTTATTTTGTCAAACTTGAACTCTCCGACAACAAAGGCATTCCCGTCTCCGACAATTTTTACTGGTTTTCAACAAAAAAACCGGTTGATTTCAAAGACCTGGCCGATTTGGAAGATCCGCCATTGGATATGAATGCTGTGTTTTCTGAAAACACGGACGAAATGGTTGTTGACCTTATTGTTAAGAACCCCGGTGATAAACTCGCTTTTATGAAGAGGCTGATGATCACCAAAGGTGAAGGAGGGGAGGAAGTGATACCTGTTTTTTGGAGTGATAACTTCATAACCCTGCTGCCCGGAGAACAAAAGACGATCAGGGCCAGATTTTCTAAAACGGAACTCGCCGGAAAGGAGCCCGTGATCGTAGTGGATGAGCATCATTGAGGTTTTTATGTTTTCAGGGAAAAGGAAGTTATAGAGCCTCCAGATAGAGATGTCGTAACTGATCCACGTTGGCGCCAAGTACATTGGTCAGGTAATTTTCCATGCCTCCGTGACGCGATTCAATGACTTTCATGGCAGCCTCCAGGTATTCCTGTCTGGCGGTCAGAATGGGCCGTAATAATGCGCCGTTGAGGCCTTGTGCGTTGGTATAGGCAATGGTTTGTTCGATTATCTCCGCCAACATTTTGTTTGACAAAAGGTAATCCTGCATAATTAAGTCCTCTGCTACCCCAAGGGCCGAAAGTACCAGCATGGCTGCGAAGCCTGTGCGGTCTTTTCCGGCGGTGCAGTGAAATACCACGGGCATGCCTTTCTCCAGATGCTTTAAAAAGGCCGAAAATTCATGGGTATAGTCGGTGACAAATGCTCTGTTGGCTTTTATGAGCATTGTTTCGAGGGCGCGGCGTTGTCCAAAGAGCAGTTTATTCATGATCTTTTTCCGTGTAAACGCCCCGTTCTCAACAGGCAGGGTGATATATTCCGCATTTTGAAAAACCTTCGGAGGGCCTTTTTTTTCATCGCCCGAACGGAAATCAATGATCATGCGGATATGGAGATTTTTCATAGATTGGAT
>WGED01000556.1 GCA_015492915.1 Cyclobacteriaceae bacterium | reverse complement strand
TATTGGTACGGCCTTTGAATTACAGAGGTCATGAGCAACGTCAGAGCGATAGCAAGGAGTCTGTTGTTAAGAAAATCGAGTCTTTACAATTCAACAGATTCTTCGGTCGTTCCTCCCTACCGATGACGTAAAAAGTGGATCGTCACTCAGAGCGGTAGCGAAGAGTCTCCAGTGGGGAAACGCGAGAGATTCCAGCCTCGCGGCTGGCAGGCTTCGGGCTGCGCCCTCTGAATGGCGTAAAAGGGCAACGTCACTCAGAGCGTGAGCGAGGCCTGTCTGCCTTTGGCAAGAGTCTGATGTGGGGAAGTATAGAAGAAATATGTCGTGGTTCAAATTGGGAGATTCCTCGGGCCGGACAAGCCGTCCCTACCGATGACGTGTTTATGTGTCATCCCATTTTGTGTGTTTGGGACTCCCAAAAATTAGGTCTCTGAATGACGGAAAGGAAGGGTTTGGGACAACGTAATATTATCTCATGAAAATCTTGATACTGTACGACTACTTTGATCCGGCCTACAAGGCAGGGGGGCCCATACGGTCGCTGGTTAACCTGGTAGCGGTACTTGAGAAAGAGCATGAGATTTTCATACTTTCTACGGATCAGGATCACGATGGCACCGCTTTGCAGGTAAAAAAAGATACATGGACAGCGTATGGTAACCGTTCGAAAGTAAAATACCTGTCATCAGGAAACCGTTCCTATAAAAGCATAAAAAAGGAGATAGAAGGGTTGGCGCCCCATACCATGTATATAAACGGTATTTTTTCATTGACTTTTGGTGTATATCCATTATTGATCCTAAGGAATTTAAAAAATACTAAAATAGTGATTGCTCCAAGGGGTATGTTGCAAAGCGGGGCACTCAGACTGAAATCCTTTAAAAAGAAAGTATATCTGTTTTTTTTAAAAAGGCTGATTGCTCATCACCACAATCTTCACTGGCATGCTACCGATGAGCAAGAGTCAGGAGATATAAAAAATATTTTTACCAAAGCCAGGGTTGTTATTGCCGGAAACATTCCCGTTTTTGATTATGAGTCAAGTTCAGAAGGTTCGAAACGAGTGAATGACTTTGTCAGTATTTCTCTAATAGCGAAAAAGAAAAACCACCTTGCTTTTATCAAAGCATTAAAGAGCCTGGAATTAAAACAACCCCTGATTTATCACATTTACGGGCCGAAATCAGACACCACATATTTCGACTCCATCTTGAATGAGATCGCCGATACTAAAGATGACATATTAATCGAATATATGGGGGTAGTTCATCCTTCGGAGGTTTCTGAAACATTGAAAAAATATAAATTCTATGTATTAACCTCTTATGGTGAGAACTTCGGCCATTCCATATTCGAAGCATTCAATAATGGTATTCCGGTGATCATCAGCGATCAGACGCCGTGGAAAGGTTTGTATGAAAAAAAGGCCGGTTGGGATGTGGATCTGAATGAACCTGATGCATTGCTCAATGCCATCAGGGAGGCTGTCAGCATGGGCAATGAAACTTATCTGGAATTCAGAAAAGGCGCCAGGAAGATAGCTGAAGGGTACATGAGAGAAAATGATTTTATGGGTCAGTACAGAGAGCTGTTTGACGGGTAATCAAGTCCTGGCGGACGTTACCAACAGCTAATTAATGGTATCTTAATCATAGATATTCAGTGGAAAGAAAGCCTTCCGTAAATATTATATTTTGCGGAGGTTTTTTTATTTGACGGTTACGCCGCCATCGACGGTAATTACGGCACCGGTAATGAAAGAGGAATCATCAGAGGCGAGAAATAGGGCTGCTTTGGCGATCTCTTCCGGTTTACCCAACCTACCCAGCACGGTGTTGGTTGCGGCTTCAGCGACTGCTTTTTCCGGTTCGGGAAATGCTTTGGCCGAATTCCAGATCAGCGGTGTGTCGATGGGACCCGGACATATGAGGTTGATTCGGATCTCCGGGCCGTAATCCAGGGCGATCTGTTTTACCAACGGTACCAGGGCGCCTTTAGCAGCATTGTACGCCGGATGTCCCGGGAAGCTCTTGAATGCCGCAATCGATCCGTTGACAATGATGGTGCCGGTACCTTTTTTCTGCATTTCGGGTATAGCCAACCTGAGAAAATAATAAATGCTATTCAGGTTGGTGTCTATGGTTTTATGCCACTTTTCCGGTGATACTTCCGTCAGGCGCCCAAGGCCGAGATACCCGGCATTGAGTACCACGATATCCGGGGCGCCAAAAGCCTCCATCGTTTTTTGCATCAGCAGTTCATTGCCTTCCGTAGAAGAGATGTCACTTTGGACAAAGACTGCTTCTCCACCTGCTTCCCTGATATCATTCACTACCTTTTCCCCGTTGTCCTCGTTCCTTCCGTTCACGACCACTTTGGCGCCCTCCGTGGCGAAGAGCACGGCAATAGCTTTGCCCATGCCGCTGGTCGCCCCAGTGATGACTGCTGTTTTATTTTTAAGTTTTTCCATGGTTTCCGTTATGTTAATGAAAAGAATTTCTGAAGTGAAAATATTGAGTTTTCAGAACAAATTAAATTTGAATGGAAATAAGTTAAAAATAAATCCCCATAACTGATTAAATTAGCCGGCCCATGATTGAGAGGACGCTTTGTTTTTAATTTCTTCCGATAAGAATCATGGATTTTCATCTATTTTTTAATGCTTTAACTACAGAAAAGATGCGCATATCTTATTGTACCGGCAGGTCAGCAGCATTTTTATTTTTAATATTCATAATCTCCTTTTCATGTAAAACTCCGGTAGAGGAGAATGACGCCTATACGAGGGGTATCGGTATATATCCCGGTGACGAAACAGAAAATTTTGCCCCGAAACTCATGGCTGCAACGGACGAGCACCGGAACCTGGCGCTGAAC
>WGED01000555.1 GCA_015492915.1 Cyclobacteriaceae bacterium | reverse complement strand
ATAGAAAGGTTATTGAGAATTTTGGGTTTAGCATCGATTGGTATGCCCTGTTCATAAATAAACAAAAAGCCCCGTAGAAACTCCCCCGGGGCTTAATTAGTTTATGAAGAGGTTGTCTAAAACAAACTGATCGCCACGGTCACTCCCGACATTACGATCGTAACCATGCTCATCAGCTTGATGAGGATATTGAGGCTTGGCCCGGAGGTATCCTTGAAGGGATCACCTACGGTGTCGCCTATTACGGTCGCCTTGTGCGCATCCGATCCCTTACCGCCTTTGTGGCCTGCCTCGATGTATTTTTTGGCATTATCCCATGCACCGCCTGAGTTCGACATGAACACAGCCAGTACAAAGCCCGATGACAAACCGCCGACCAGCAAGCCTATCGATCCGGCCACGCCGAAAATAAGGCCTACCACAATGGGAACGAGGATCGCCAGGATGGACGGGACGACCATCTCGAGCTGGGCGCTCTTCGTGGATATGGCCACGCATCGCGCGTAATCAGGCTCTGCCTCGCCCGTCAGGATGCCCTTGATCTCCCTGAACTGCCTTCGCACTTCATCCACCATCTTGCCCGCGGCCCTGCCCACAGCATTCATCGTAAGGCCCGTGAACAGGAACGCCATCATAGCGCCGATAAAGACGCCGATCAGCACGACGGGGTTCATGAGGTGCACCTGGAAATAATTCATGAAGTCATTCAACCCCAGCTTGTTGAGATCTGCACTGTCGGTGATCTGGAATCCGTTGGGGAAAAGGTATTTTCCTGATGTTTCCATGAGGCGATGGATACCGATCTTAAGTTCTTCTATATAGGAAGCCAGCAGGGCTAGTGCCGTGAGCGCCGCCGATCCGATGGCAAAGCCTTTGCCCGTTGCCGCCGTCGTATTGCCCAGCGAGTCGAGCGCGTCGGTACGCTTTCGTACTTCGGGGCCCAGTTCGCTCATCTCAGCGTTGCCGCCCGCGTTGTCGGCGATGGGTCCGTACGCGTCGGTGGCGAGGGTGATGCCCAGTGTCGAGAGCATGCCCACGGCGGCGATGCCGATGCCATAGAGGCCCATCGACATGTTGGAGATATCACCGGCTGTCGCGGAGAGGTATGAGAGGATGATACCCAGCGATACCGCCAGCACGGGAATGACCGTCGAAACCATACCTATGCCCAGTCCGGAGATGATCACCGTGGCGGGGCCCGTCTCTGCGTTTTGTGCTATTTTCTGCGTCGGCGCATACGCCTCTGAGGTGAAATATTCCGTCGCCTTGCCGATGACGATACCCACCAGCAAGCCTATCACCAGCGAGGCCCAAATGCCCGGCCAGTTCTGTATCTCCAGCATGTACAACAGTGCGAACGAAGCTATGACGATGAGTACGGAACTCAGGTTGATGCCGCGCTCCAGCGATTTCATCAGTTCGCGCTGCGAGGCGCCTTCTTTTGTTTTCACGATGAAAATACCGATGATCGAAAGGATGATACCCGTCGCGGCGATGAGCATCGGCGCCAGCACGGCTTTAGTCTGCATGGCGGAATTATCGATAAAAGCAGCCGCGCCCAGTGCTGCGGTAGCCAGGATAGAACCGGCATATGATTCGTACAGGTCGGCGCCCATGCCTGCCACATCACCTACATTATCGCCCACGTTATCGGCGATGGTGGCGGGGTTTCGCGGATCGTCTTCCGGGATACCCGCTTCCACTTTTCCTACGAGGTCGGCACCCACATCAGCCGCTTTGGTGAAAATGCCGCCGCCCACTCTCGCAAAGAGCGCCTGCGCAGAAGCGCCCATCCCGAAAGTAAGCATCGTGGTGGTGATGATCATCATGTTATGTGTATCGTTGGCCGAAGGGTAGAAATAGTTGAGCACGATGTACCACACGGAAATATCGAGCAGGCCCAGGCCCACCACGACGAGCCCCATCACGGCGCCGCTCCTGAAAGCGATCCTCAAGCCTGCGTCGAGTGACTTCCTTGCAGCATTGGCCGTCCGGGCCGAAGCCATAGTGGCCGTTTTCATGCCCAGATAACCCGCAATACCTGAAAAGAGCCCTCCCGTCAAAAAAGCAAAAGGCACCCATGGGTTCTGAAGATTAAAGCCGTATGCAAGTATGGAAAAGACGACGGTAAGGATGATGAAAAAAACAAGTACGACTTTGTATTGCTGTCTCAGATAGGCCATCGCTCCTTCCCTTACATATTGTGCAATTTTTTTCATGATATCTGTCCCCTCACTCTCCCGGCGCACTTGCCGGTAAAAATACCAGGCAAAGGAAAGCGCAATAACAGAGGCAATGGGTACTAACCAAAAAATATTACTCATGATCTATAGATATTTATGTTTTACACTTCATTAAAAACTTCTGGTAAGCGCCGACCGCCACCAGGTATAATATTTGGTTTCCAATTCCTCTTTGGTCGGGAACGGGTAAAACAGGCATTTATCTTTTTCGCCTATGAAAAAGCCGTTTTTACAGGTTCGGAATTGTATATCTCCTCTGAAAAACCTCACAACGGTTTTGGTGAATTTACCCGGATTCTGAAGTAAACCTGCCAGGCAATCACGGAGATGAAAAATATTGGAATACGGAAGGTCCTCGGCGGAGCCTGCTATAGGGTCATTGGCCAATTCACCTAACTCTAATTGTGCCATGAACAATTTCGGCACGGACACCCTGTTAGTCTCATCACAGACATAGCTCATGAAATCCACCGGATTGAGCGTGGAGGCAATTCGCGGTGTTACGGGGCAAAGCTCCTGATAGAGATACAGGTTTTCGTTTTGCTGCTGATTGAATTCGCCCGGCTCGAGTTTCAGCACCCGACCGTCATCGGTAGTCAGGTAGAGTCCCTTGAGCGCATCGAGCGGGATGCGTTCCAAAACCCTGTACACCGATAGGTAAAGGGTGCGTTTGGGCGTACCGTCAGGATGAGGGACACAGTGCTTTTCCAGTTCTTCTTTGGTTACCCAAAATTCCATTTTGTCTTTGTCGAGCTCAAAAAATACGGCCTGTCCCCTGGCGCGCTTTTGTGTGCCCACAGCGAGGTAGCTGCCGAATTTTTCGGGAGCCAGTCCTGATGCGATCAGCGCTTCAGGAGTTACCGAGAAATATAAGTAAGTTTCCATGATATCATTAATGATTT
>WGED01000554.1 GCA_015492915.1 Cyclobacteriaceae bacterium | reverse complement strand
GTCAGGAAAATTATGATAAGGATAGCCGGGCTGAGCCAAAAGTTCTTTTTTGAGTTATTCATGGTCAAATTTGTTTTTGAGTTTTTCACTGTATTCATCGTATTTCTTTTGATCAAAATCAGGATTTAGCTGTGTCGGGACGGGTGCCTTCACTGCCTTCCGCCATTTATCGAGAATCGCATAAAGTTCATCTCTTTTATGTGGATTTTCCCCGGTAAGGTTTTGTGTTTCGCCTATATCTTCCAGCAGGTTGTACAGCTCTATATGGTTGTCTTCATAATACTGTATCAGTTTCCAATCGCCATAGCGTATGGCAGAGGCCGGTGTAGTGCGCCAAATCCGATTCATGTTGCGGTAGCGCTCGAGGTAGGCAGGAAAATGCCAGAACAGGGGGCGGGTGGCCATGGGGCGTTGCTTCAGCAAAACGGGCGAAAAGTCAATACCGTCGAGTAACAATCCGTCAGGTTTCGTGATCCCTGCGAGGCTGAGAATGGTGGGGTAGAGATCGAGGCTGACGACGGGCTCGTGGCTGATCGTTTCAGGCTTTATTTTGCCGGGCCACGAAGCGATGAACGGTACACGGATACCTCCTTCGTACAGCATGCCTTTCGATCCGCGCAAGGGTTCCATGCCGGTTGCCACGCCCATGCCACCGTTGTCGGAGGTGAAGATCACGATGGTATTTTCCGTGAGCCCCAGTTCATGGATTTTAGCCATAATTCTGCCCACGCCATCATCGAGGCTTTTGATCATGGCAGCGTAAATGGGATTGTTGTGCCTGCCATCGGGAGGTTTGTTTTTGAAAAACGCTGTCAAGCTGTCCTTCGCCTGGATGGGTGTATGCACCGCATAATGCGGAAGATAGAGAAAAAAAGGCCCGTCTTTATTTTTATCAATGAATTTCAAAGCTTCATTCGTCAGGCGGTCAGTGAGGTACTCGCCTTCAGGGCCGTCTGTCAGGAAGGGGTTGGAATAAGGGCTGAAATAGCTTTTGGGGTGACCTTTTTCAAATCCCCCGACATTTACCTCGAAGCCCTGTGCTGTGGGCAGGCCATATGATTTGTTTCCCAGATGCCATTTGCCGATTGACGCGGTGCGATAGCCATGACTTTTAAGTACTTCGGCAACGGTGACAAACGAAGTATCGAGCAGAAGGGTGTTTTTGATGGGGACCAGCTTCCTGTATTCAGATTTTCCTCTTGCGGAGGTAGCTACCGTGTAAATGCCGTGACGGGGTGTGTACAGGCCTGTGAGCAGGCAGGCGCGAGTGGGGGCACAGTTAGGAGCGTTGGAGTAGGCATCGGTAAAGATCATGCCACTCTTAGCCAGGGCGTCTATTTCGGGGGTTTCATAATATTTGCTGCCCATAAACGATGCATCGCGCCAACCGAGATCGTCGGCGAGGATGAGCACGATGTTAGGCTTGAGAGGTGATTGTTGAGCACATCCGGACAGGAAAAACGTAAGTGTAAAAAGAAGAAAAACAAGTCGGAACATCTGACGTCGGATTATTCAAAGTGAATTTAACATGCCTCGACTTTCTTTCATTGTTTTTATGAAAAATATGCAATTTTTTCATGAAAATTCATGGTAAGGGCGCGAATGCATCAATCGCTGCCCGCGCATTGTGCCGTCTGGGGGACGGGGAGTATTCGATGTCTTGAGGAATCATTATTTTTTCACGGCCGGCGCAACCCCTTCTCCCTTAAGGGGCAACCCAATACGCGTTAGCTCCCTTCGCGGAATAAAAGGGAGCGCGGTGGGAATAATCGTCGTCTTCCCATACCTTCCGTCACCCCTTTAGATTTACATCAACATTAAACATATAATTTATTATAGTTATTATAGGATTTTTATGAGGGGGTTTCCAAAGGGGGAGACTCATAACTTGTGGATAAATGTGGATAACTTTGAACAAAAAAAGAATGGGGTGAACTTTCCGTCACCATAGGATAATGACCTATGCTCTGTATCAGTCCCCATTCTTTAATTTGTTGCCAGGAACCATTTAGAATTTTAGCCGCCAGGGCTGGTAAAGGTCTTAGTTGAAGGCAACATTCATTTTAAACATTTAAAGTTATGAAATTTAAAGAAGCTTTAGGGATTGATGTTTCGAAAAAAACAATCGATGTAAATCTGTATTGTAAGAGGGATTACTTACAATTTGAGAACACTGTTAAAGGCTATAAAGCCTTGTTAGTCTGGGTAAAACGGCAAACCGGCCTGGCTATGGATCAAGTGCTTATTTGTTTTGAACACACAGGGCTTTACTCCTTGCCCCTGGCAGTATTTCTTACAGGGCAAAACATAACCTTTTGTATGGAGCCATCACTTCAGATTAAACGCTCTTTGGGACTGGTAAGAGGTAAGGATGATAAGGTAGATGCCAGGCGGATCTCAGAGTACGCCTATCTGAGAAGGAAACTGCTGAAACCTTTTGTTTTACCTTCATTAAGCGTTTTACGGCTCCAAAAGTTACTTTCTCTTAGAGAAAGGATGGTAAAGCAAAGAGCCGGTTATATTAGTTCGTTGAAAGAGCACAAGTGTAAGTTAAAGCAGAAAGATTATGAATTATATTTTTCTACACACAAGAAAATGGTTCACTATCTGGGAAAACAAATAGAGACTATTGAAAAGGAAATGAAAGAACTGATCACTCATGATGAAAAGATGAATGAATTGTACTTGCTTATGGTCTCGGTCAAAGGGGTTGGGTTCATATTGGCCTCAACCCTGCTTGTGGCAACCAACTGTTTTTCAAGTTTTTCAGACAGCAGGAAATTTGCCTGCTATGCGGGCATAGCTCCATTCGAAAAACAATCAGGTACTTCTTTGAATATGAAATCCAGGGTAAGCCACTATGCTGATAAACGAATCAAATCATTATTAAACTTAGCGGCTTTAGCGGCGATACGGTCTGATCCGGAACTTAGGGCTTACTATCAGAAAAGAGTTGAAATGGGCAAAAGTAAGATGAGCACTTTGAACATAGTAAGGAACAAAATAGTGCATAGAATTTTTGCAGTGGTTAAAAGAAGAACACCTTATGTGCCGCTTTATCAACATGCTGCTTAAATTTTTTAATAAACATTTGGTTTTACCTTAGAATACAGAGCGACAGCGAAGGGTCTGTTGATGGGAAGCAATAAGGGGTTCAATTTGGCAAATGCTTCACTGCCGCTACCGATGACGTGTTTATGTGTCATCCCATTTTGTGTGTTTGGGACTCCCAAAAATTAGTTCTCTGCATGACGGAAATTAAGGGCTTTTTTTCCATGAGAAAATGCCTGTTTTTTCATAGTACGGCCCGGATAGGGTGTGGCGGACGCTCCGACCAGAGCCGGGTGTGCAAACGAGTACGAGATGAGATATCGCTCACCATCATTTGTAATCCATAATTTTTAATTAAACCCACCGTCTCCTTGGGTGTGCAAAAAATTGCCTAAAAAAGGCCTGTAGATTTATACCGCATCCAACCGGCCCATTATCTTCTCCTCATGCCACCGCGGTTCATGCTGCCACCACGGTAAGTATTTGTTCTCGTAGTGCCTCGTTGCCTCGATTGGTATTGTTGATTCAGATTGCGCTGTGTATTGCTG
>WGED01000553.1 GCA_015492915.1 Cyclobacteriaceae bacterium | reverse complement strand
GTCTTAAACTATGGTTATAATTACTCCTTGCTAATTGTTAATTGTCATGCTCTTCATTATCTTTTGGATACAAATCAAAATCCAATCATGAGAAGAAGGCAATTTATCCGAACCACAATGGCAAGCACAGCTATCACCAGCTCCGGCCTGATATTTTCTTTTGCAAATCCATACAGCGATATACAAACGCTGAAAAAGATGGCCCTGGCAGCCTTCAGGCGATTTGAGGTGGTATGGGAATTCAACGATTTCTGGAAACGCGGCAACACCATGGACGCCTGCCTCACCTTTGCCGATGCGGTAATCGGAAAATGGCCCGGAGATCATGAAATCAAAACCATGCAGAAAGCGGTAAAGGAAATGCTCGTGAAAAATCTTGCCTATTTCAAAGGCTTTGAGATTAGCAGTATGTGGGCTGATGATTTCGGATGGTGGGGCCTGATGGGCATCAATGCGAGACGTCATTTGCAAAAAATTGGAGAATATGCCCTGGCGGATGAATATCTGAATTTGTCCACCAACCTGTGCTGGGAATATATGATCCGTACAGCCTATGACCATTCGCCCGACGCCAGGCCCGTGGCCCATGGTTGCCGCAACGGAGACGCCAAAGGCCTTCATGAAGGTGTGAAAAACACCGTGACCAATGCGCTGCTCTTTTTGTTGTCATCCCGCTTGTACCGCATGACCAAAGCCGAAAATCTTGCCGATAATGAAAAATATATGGATATGGCCTGGCGACAGTGGCAGTGGTTCGACACATGGTTTGAGCTTAAGCAATATGAATATCTGAAAAGTGTACCACCCGACGGGGCCCTGGTGCAGGAGCGACCGATGGCCTTTTTCGAGGGCTCGGATTATACGGTCAGGGAGCACCCGCCCTGGGCGGAGGGCTGGGTATGGACAGGCGATCAAGGCATGATACTGGCAGCCCTCACCGATATGCTGGCTATGAAAAACGACCTTTTTTCATGGCATAAAAAATCGGGCGGGGGAGACGAGGCCTTCGATGTCGTTGCCTTTGAACGAAAGGTAAAAAATTACATAAATCTCATAAGCAAGGGTGTAAAGCGGGCTTTGGTGGGCGATACAGACGGTGTTATTCGGGAGGCGCCATGCTACTCCAGCTTCGGACCGGTGCACGGCGGGGACTACCTCGCCGGTCGTGGTATCCTGATGCGCTATATCGGGAAAAAAGAAGTAAAAAATCAAATTGCTACGGATTTTGATAAAAGCATTCGCAACACTGTGGATGCCATCTGGCAGACACGCCACAGAGGCACGAACCAGTTTCAGCCCGAATTCACATCGCGGGACAATGATAAATTGTACATCGCGCAGTTCAGGAAGCTGTGGGGGCTGGCAGACGAAGTGTACGAGTGGGATATCAAGCGTATGATAGAACAGCAAAAATACGGCGTTTGCCAGTCGATAGGCCTCGATGCGCTGGGTGCAGCTATCCGGTCAATGTAATTACGTGATTTTACAGACTGCAGCCAACGACTATCCCGGGGCAAGCAAACGAAATATGAGATTTTACAGTTATAATTACATAGCTGTTCCGATAAAAACAAACCTGACATGAAAAATACACTATTTTTTCCGATGCTCGCAGCATTCCTGCTGTTTATGAGCAATTGCGATAATGCCGGGAATCCGGCTGATGTGACTTTTGAAGTCACTCTTCCCGCGACATTACAAATAGCTGCTCCGACTACGGCTGAGATCACCGAATCGGTCGTGCTGGATGCGACCGCTGATCCGGAGATTCAAAAATACCTGGACAAAATAAAAGGCTATGAGATTACGCAGATGCAATTTTCCATCGAGGATTATGATTCATCGACGGGGGATGAGATATACTTTAGCGGCAATATCGGATTCAGCAGAATAATTGATGTAAAGCCATTCAAAACCTGCCTGATACAAAATATGCCCGTGACACATTGGGCCGGTACAGGTTATTTCGACATCGACACGTGCAATGATCTGTTTAATGAAGTGAGCGATTTGCTGCTCTCCGATAATGGTATAAAAATATATCTGACCGGTACTTTCAGCAATGCACCGCTTTCATTTACTCTGAGGGTGAGAATAAAAGTAAAAGTCACAGCCAATCCATTGTAGCCTGATGGTTGCAAGAGGCAGTTAAGCTATGATCCAAACCATGATATTTTAACCAATTTTTCGCTAATGGTATTTCTCTATCGATTTGTATTTCTGATGTGGCTGGTTTTTTCGGTGCAGTTTTTTCTGGGCATTGATTTCAGTCGTTTCGGTATATTGCCCCGCACTACCAGCGGCCTCGTGGGTATTGTTGCTGCACCGCTCATCCACGGCAGTGCGACGCACATATTTTCCAATACGTTTCCGTTGCTCTTTCTCGGATGGGCGTTATT
>WGED01000552.1 GCA_015492915.1 Cyclobacteriaceae bacterium | reverse complement strand
TGTAGAATCATTCTACACCCGGCATTCCTGTGTTTTAATTTAAAAACAGTATTTGCGTAAATTTTCGTTTGACATAGCACCAGTCTCCCTGGTAAATGGTTGCTGTTTTGTAAAAACACTTTTACATTACAAACAGGTTACTTGCTCTCCTTAATTCAACTCCAGATTCAGAAAGGATACCCTATAGAAATATTCCACATTAAATTATCTCTGCGCCATCGGCTATCGGCAAAGTTAATATCCTTGAATACCCACCGCTCCCCTTCGGGCAACCAGGGCTTACGTATCGGAATGGCTACATCAACACGTAGAACCATCAGATCAAAGTCGAGCCGTAATCCAAAGCCGGCGCCCATGCCAAGCTCATTAATGAACCGACTAAATTTAAACTGAGAGCCGGGCCGCAGGGTATCTGCATTTACCAACCAGATATTTCCTGCATCTACAAAAAAGGCTCCTTTGAGATACTTTATTATGGGGAATCTGAATTCGATATTTCCCTCCAACTTTATATCGCCGGTCTGATCGACCAGCACACTTTTCAAACTGTCGGGGGGCGCATAGGTGCCCGGGCCAAGTGATCTGGCCCGAAACGCCCTGATGCTATTGGTGCCTCCTGCATAAAATTGCTTAATATAAGGCATCACGGTAGAATTGCCATACGGTACCCCTATTCCGGCTAACAGCCTCGTAGCGATTCGTGATTCCTTGCCTGTCTTGAAATAATACCTTATATCTGTTCTCACCCTGACGAATTGAGAAACCGGTGAACCGAAAATTTTTACCTGGTCTCCGGGATTATTATCAGACAACCACCCTCCTATCACTCCAACTAAATTGCCAGACGGATCGACCCGCACACCGACGTAATATTGCGGTTTATTCGTATTGGCAAGTTTGTTCAATACAAAACTGTACGACAAACCCATGATAAATTGTTCTTCAAAGCTTTTTCTGATGGACGGATTCTCCTGCAGGAATTCCCTGAAATCATCCGTCACGTCAACAAGGTCAGTGACGCTGATGTCCATGGGTCTGAGTGAATGCATGAGGAATTCACTCTTTTGCCATGTATAGCCATACTGCATGGTGAAGGTATTGAACTTATATAATGAAACTCGTGAAAAAATCCCCATTCCGAGAATTATATTGGTATAAGGGAGATATGGTTTGTTCTTCTTTTTAAGCTTGAAAGGGATCATCCGCGGAATGTCGAGCTTGGCGTCTACTCCGATCTCATAAGTCACATCACCTTTTTTTTCACCACTAATCTGCTGTTCGTATCTCCCTGTTACATTGAGTGAAAACAATTCCGCACCCCGGAAGAAATTCCGGCTCTGAAAACTCAATCTTAGTCCGGGCCCTACAAAATTATTGGATTTGCTCACAGCATTCAACTCCGCGCTGAGTGACATTTTCTTATGAGGAGTCAGCATATAAATTCCCTCCAGTTTGCGGGTATCTTTGTCCGAAGGCACAAACCGGGCATTGACAAACTTGTAGGATCGAAGGCCCATAAGTTGTCTGAGTGTGTTGCTTCTCTTTTCTTCAGAATACGGATCGCCTTTTTCCAGCAATATGGTATTCAATAATATTTTGGTCCTCATAAAATCCGAGGTAGCCAGGATGCTGTATTTATCGGTTGTGATAGTATCGGGGTGATAATTTTCGAGGCTGTAATCCTCTGCAATCCATGAATAACCGATGGTATAAATTTGTCCGGCCTCCTGAGGGGTATCATGTTTTACGGCAACTTTAAGCTTTACGGTATGGTCTCCCCCCGTAGTGTCGGCCTTGAAATAAATAAATGTTTCATCGAAATAATAAAATCCCTGATTTCTCAGTTCCTCTTCAATTCGCTTGCGTTCCGATTTGAGCAAATCAAGGCTGTAGGGTATGCCTTTACTTAATAAGGTACCCTGACGAACTATGTTCAGGCGCTCTGTAAGTGTGTCAGTAACCTCCGGAAATATCAATGTGTCGATCCGGTAAACTGTGCCGGGCCGAACAGTCCAGATGACTTTGGCAGTTTTTCTCTGCTTGTCAATAAAATAGTCAGATCGCGCATTGAAGTATCCTTTGTGATACATATAATTTTCAAGAGTTCGATTGACATTCCGGCAAATTTCCTCATCGACCAAAACAGGCTGTCTGCCGACTTTGTATTTAAGCCAGTATTTGAACCCTCTCTCCTTTTTAGGTTCGGACACAGTGTTATATATCGCAGGGCCCGGTCGCATCCATAATAATCTCCCGTTTGGTTTTGGCTTAAGCCTTTTCTCCAATTCAGCTTTTATTTTTTTATACTGGACGACCTGTTTCTTATCAACCAGCGCAACGCTGTTTTTAGTAAGAAGATATTCCCCTTCAGAAATTTTGCCCAAGCCTGTGCAGCCACCCATAATTACTACCATCGTGAAAAATACCATTTTTCTCATGGCCAGGAAGCGAATCATTTCAACCCGATATGTGATAAGCCGGTTCATTAGTTTTCTATGGATTTTTGGCTATTTTCCAATGACGGAGGCCTGGTACGTCTCCGCTTCCCGGGTCCATCAAATTCTCTCACAAAAATGAAGGCAAGGCCCGATATCTGTATCTCAC
>WGED01000551.1 GCA_015492915.1 Cyclobacteriaceae bacterium | reverse complement strand
CATGGGTCTGTGCACTTTTTGTTTCTTTGGCAGCAAGAAGCTTATGGAAGAGAGGTGGATTAGAGATGCCGGATTTTTCTCACTGCTTTTGCACCGATGCCTTCAAAGTCGAAACGCTCCTCAACGGATTTATCTTGCCTTTACGATCAAGCTGTTTTAAATTGTAAAAAAACTTTTATAAAAATAGGATTGTAGATGGGAACGCTGGTGAAAATAATATTAGGGGGCCTGGCCTTATTTATGGTTCTGGGCGGACCCCGGCTTTTAAAACAAGAGAATCCTCCTACAATATCTCAGCCGGTCCAACCAGCAGCATCTGAACCAAAAACGTCCAGGCCGCAAATCCAGCCTTTAAGTATACCCGTAGATCTCCCATCGCGCTTTAATGGTCAACCCGACAATCTCATTACATCTTTAGATTGGCTGGAAGCCAACGGCCGGCCCGTGCGAGAAATGCAAACAGCCCGGCTGACGTATTATCTGCTCGCCAGGAGCGACCGATGCCATGTGGATTCGGTTGCAGCCTGTTTGCGGGAGAAAATTCTTGCCGCAGGCATTGATCCGATACAATTCCAGTATACATTCTTTCTTGATCGGGTGATGTTGGCGGGTTCGGGACATCTTTTTTGGGGGGATAAAGCCTATTTTGTGAATTATGCCGGCTTGCGGCGTGCCGGATGGAACAAAGGTGAACGCAATTTCAAAAACCAATATTATTGCAGCAATTTTTCATTCCGAAGCAAAAAACCGATTGAATTTATTGAGCAGCACCTTTCCGATAAAACCGTATTTGTGCCCCTGAATGAAGCGCGGTATCCAAACGGGGCGACGGCCTCAGGCCAGGAAGCCGTCAACTGGCACACCGTTTCCGTGAACCCGTATGATTTCCCCCTTTCGGTTCCCGATACCAGACGGCGGGAGCGGCTGACTCAAAAATATGCATTGGAGGGGAAGTTGGTTCCCCAGGCCCGATCGTTTATTGTGCTTATTGCCAAAGACGGGCGCATGTTTTTAACCGAGGCGATGGACACGGGAAGCGGTGTCAAACGGGGATGGATTGACTGGCGCATTGGAAATACATCCACTGAAATCAGCTATTTCCACGGAATCGGACCGGTGGTTAAAGCCATTTGCTATGTGTTTCGGGATCCCAATATCCGCTTTGAACAAGTTCTGGCGGCCAGCAAACCGGTGGTCAAAAAATAGCCCGAATTCCCGACCTGAACCCTTTGTTTTTGCAGGAAAATCAATCACCCAAAAAAGCGTTGACAAACTGATGGATTTTTGCTAATTTCCCACCACATGTTCAACAAGAGCTAACCGATTTTGCGTAAGGAGTAGACTATTATGAGCCTGGATGCCCTTGGGATGATAGAAACCAGAGGTCTAGTAGGTGCTATCGAAGCTGCTGACGCCATGGTAAAAGCAGCCAAGGTGACACTTATTGGCAAAGAGATTATTGGTGGAGGGTACGTTACAGTGATGGTTCGCGGTGATGTAGGTGCTGTTAAGGCTGCTACCGATGCCGGAGCCGCGGCTGCGGAAAAAGTCGGCGAACTGGTTTCTGTGCATGTCATCCCGCGTCCACATGCAGAAGTCGAAATGATCTTGCCCAAAAAACCTTCATCGAAATAATACCGGAAGTCTGTTTATTCAGGGAGACATTATTCAGGAAGATCGGCTACACTACTCCATCCCTTCGTATGCAAAAATAAACCTCGGTCTCAGGGTCCTTGGCCGGAGAGCCGACGGATACCATGAAATTGAAACCATTTTCCAGCAGATAAGCCTGCATGACCGGATCGATATTCGGTGTGATACCCGGACGTCTGAAAACCGGATTTTCCTTTCCACAAATTTGCTGACCATACCATGCGACAGCCGTAATTTAGCTCATCGGGCGGCCAGGGCATTTTTAGATTGTGTTGAACTCCGTGCAAACATCCACATTACCCTGAAAAAAACGATTCCTGTTGGGGCTGGTTTGGGGGGAGGGAGCAGTAACGCCGCTGCCGTGTTGCTGGCCCTGTACCGACTGTTCCATGCTTCAATTTC
The DNA here is from genome assembly GCA_015492915.1 of Cyclobacteriaceae bacterium. Lineage (GTDB taxonomy): Bacteria > Bacteroidota > Bacteroidia > Cytophagales > Cyclobacteriaceae > JAAUQL01. The sequence goes on along the minus strand of WGED01000551.1, from coordinate 1,213 downwards.
GAAGGACACACTTTATAGACTTGCCGCTCAGTTAGGTGCCGATGTACCTTTCTTTCTTACAGGTGGATGCATGTACGGAACCGGCATAGGAGATAAGCTGGAAGAACTTCCTCCTGTTTTAACAAATGAATATGTGGTTGTTGTAGCACCTCCGATTCATATCTCTACTGCATGGGCCTATGCGAAACTCAAAATTCCCTTGACAAACATACAAAAAAATACTAATTTAAAGCACTTTTTTTTGAGGGGGGATGGTCATGCACAATGGCGCCGATCGTTGGTGAATGATTTTGAGGGGGCCATATTTAATGCCTTTCCCGTGCTTAAGGCAATTAAGAAAAAGCTATACGATTTGGGCGCCATCTACGCAAGCCTGACAGGGACCGGGTCAGCCGTGTTTGGTGTTTTTGCACATAAGGATTTGGCAGCAAACGGGGTCACATATTTTCAAGTACACTATCCTGCCTTCCTTTCAAGGCCTGTTCGTTTCGGTCTTCATGAAATCGATGCACAGGAAAGGGAAGAAGGCTGGATGGTAAGATAGGGTCTCTCAGCATGTCTCATTATAGTTCAGGAGGGAGGAATGGAGATTACCGAAATCACCGTTAGCATCCGGGATGAAGACAAACTTAAAGCGTTTGTCAATGTCACCTTTGACAATTGTTTCGTTGTACGCGGGATGAAGGTAATCAAAGGTACGAGTGGATATTTTGTGAGTATGCCCAGCCGGAAGATGAGTGACGGCTCTTACCGCGATATTGCCCATCCGATTACAACGGAATTTCGTGCGAAGGTGGAACTGGTGGTGCTGAGTGAGTACAAAAAGGCCTTGGAAAGAGACGGTATGGAAGTGGAGGAAGGCCTGATTCAGGCCATTGATGAGGTGAGAAAAATACTGGGCGAAGATTAAAAGTATTGCTTTGAAAAAAATTATTTGTTATAATTGATACTGTCCTTTGCGACGGCTTTTCCCTCGTGCACCTTTGATACACCGGTGTGTTTGGTCGTATTAGGGGCGTCGCCAAGCTGGCAAGGCACAGGATTTTGGTTCCTGCATTCGGAGGTTCGAGTCCTCCCGCCCCTGCCAAAAGGATGACGAAAGTCATTTATGATTTTCGTCATTTTTATTGTTCAGGGGGAGGAACAATGGACCGTTTAACTTTTGAGAAGTCTTGTGGTCCCGTTAAATACAAATTTATTGCAACAGCGGCAT
>WGED01000550.1 GCA_015492915.1 Cyclobacteriaceae bacterium | reverse complement strand
GTAATGGATAATAAGATATTCCGATGGGTTGTCAGTTATATCCTTAATTATTTATAGGGCTTTTTTTCTCTTTTTATATTTATATGACGCTTTTGGCATTGTTTTATTTTATTTACTCATAACGTATGAATATAAGCAATATTGGTTATATCCCTTTTATTTCAGGATGCAAAAGGTGTCGTTATTGAATGGTAAAAGGCAGATATAAATGTTAATGTTTACTATTGGCCACAGGCCATTCTATTCCATCGATGTTATACCGTGATTTATTAAATCCGAATTCGATCATGCCGAGTCCGGGTACGCCGTTCAGGCGATAGCGGCCTATTCCTTCAAGCATATAGTACACATTGTCCATCACGTAGGGAAAATGCCCCGGACGCTCAAATTCGAGCTTGAATTTTTTACCGCTTCTTGTCACGACATCCACCACACCTTGTTGCGGCCAGAGCGCATCTTTTGATATGTCTTCTAGCCCGGTACATTTCGATATTGCATCCGTGCTGCCATCAGGTTCGGTGATAAATCCCGCCGTGAGACGGTCGATGAAATCGTACCGGATCGTGGTCACCGTCCAGCTTCTCCCTTCATCGTTGATTCCGCTCATCCAGTAGTGCCTGTCCCATTGATGCCACGACCGTGGTCCGAAAGAATGGTCACGCATCGAGCGCATATCGATCGGGTATGACTTTCCGGCGATTTTTACCGTGCCGGTCAACTTGCCGGATTGCTCGTAGTGTGTCTGGGACAGTTCCTTGAGCTTTTCGAAAAATTCCTTATTCCATTTTTCTCCGGCGATGGCCGATGCATTGCTTTTGCGATCGGAGCACGCGGCAAAGTCCTGGACCGGATGTCGTCCGGTAAAGGTCAGGCGCACTTCCGCTTCATGCTTATCGCCTTGTCTGGTAGTGAGTAAGCCTTTATAGCCAATTTCCCATACCCGGCCGGTTTCCAAGGATTTCCAGTACAGGCTTCCGAGCCTGAACCCGTCACTTTCCGGGCCCGGGAGGTCCCGCAGCCCGAAATAGCCAATATCTTTCAGATAGAAATCAAACCATGCCTCAGGCTTACGGTTGCCGCGAAATGCCATGCGGCAGATAAACGCATTGCCCTCATGATCGCCGCCATAAAAAAAGCTGCTGTCGTTGTACAGCGGTATAGCGGGGTCAGTATGTTTTTGCTCGAGAAATTCTATGGGAAATGAACGTTTTTTGTTGCGGCTGAGCATCTGCAGGGCCAGGAGCTTTTTGATCAGATACATAGGTTATATTAAAAAATGTTTACGATGATTGAGTCCGGATTTTGAGGCTTCCTCAAAAAATGTTAATTCATTAATTTTCAGAAATTTAAACATAAATAATAGGACTGTCTGCATGTTTGCACATTTTAAGGAAGTTTCATGTTTTGTAATCATTTGATTATTAATCGCATTGCGAATGCTCAATAAGAGCCCGTCCTCGTTTGGAAACGAGGACGAGTTTTAGTTTTTAAATCCTGAACAAACTACCGGTTCAATTTATAAATATGCACGTCGATTGGGGTGATAAAAATCCCCAAAGCCTCATGAAAAGGAGACGGGGATGGGATTTTAAAAATCACAAAGAAATTCAGGTGGCGCTTGCTGTATCCCCATCATTTTTGGTTTGTGCCCGGAAGCCAAAGGCGAGGGTGATCTTAAAAATGCCTGCACTGATAAAAGCAAATGCCGTGTAATAAACCAGCGTGAGCCCGGCCAGGATCGGGTTCCACACCATGATGAAAGCGAATAACAGGCCGATGATACCAAAAGCAAGCGTCCATCCCCAGTTTTTGATGCCATGGCTTTGGGCTTCAATGGCGCCGGCAATGGCCATGATGGACTTGAACATGATCCAGAAACTGACTACATAAGGCAATACGGTCATAGTGATGTTCAGATGGGTCATCAGCACCAGGCCTATGAAAAAATCGAAGATACCTCCTGCCAAATACCATCCGTAGCCTTTCAGGGTGTTTTTGTGTGTAAGACTGAACGCGATCTCAATGATGCCGCTCACGAAAAATGATACGGCAAAAAGAATGGCAAGTGCGAGATACGTCTCGAGGGGCGTCCGGAAGATCCAGAAGCCGAATAAGATAAAAAGAATGCCGAGCACAAGCTCGAGCCACCAGTATTTCATTTTGACAGATTGTTGAGTTTCCATAGACTAACTGATTAAGGGTGAAAAGATTGATTTATAATTTTAAAAAATTAAGTTGAAAATGCAATTCGATCCGGCAGATTGTGATTTATCAGAACACCGGAAAATCAGTTTGCCCCGGGTTGGAGCTCTCTTTAAAATACAGCCTTTTATTCATGAAAGTATGGCGATGAACTCGTTGGATTTCCAATGATGACAGACATTTGATTATTTCCGTTCCGAAGAGAATTTTATTAAAAATGAATTTACCTTTATGCATTAAACCGGTCCAATAAAACGACATAATCCTCATGAAAAAGATTTCACTATTGATTATCCTCATAAGCCTGTCGTTGCAGGTATTTGCACAGCCCGTACACAAAGACGAGCGATATGTGCCGGAAACGGATCCGCTTGTACTCAAAAAGCTGGAAGAGTGGCAGGATCTCAAGTTCGGCCTCTTAATGCACTGGGGGCCATACAGCCAATGGGGTATCGTGGAGTCGTGGTCGATCTGCCCGGAAGAATACGGATGGTGCGAGCGCAGGAAGGGCTCCAATCCCAATGACTATTTTACCTATCTTAAGGAATATGAAGCGCTGAAAAATACCTTTAATCCCGTAAAGTTTGATCCCGACAAATGGGCTGCCGCGGCTAAAGATGCCGGGATGCGGTATGTGGTCTTTACCACCAAGCATCACGACGGATTTACCATGTTCGATTCGAAATACACGGATTACAAAATTACCGATCCCGATTGCCCGTTTTCCTCCAATCCCAGGGCAGATATCGCCGGGGAGATATTCAAAGCTTTTCGCAAGCAGGGGCTATGGACAGGGGCCTATTTTTCGAAGCCCGACTGGCATTCGCCCTATTACTGGGACCCCTATTATCCGCCCAGAGACCGCAATGTGAACTATGAGCCTGAAGCCAACCCGGAGAAGTGGGAGAAATTCGTGCAGTTTACCCACAATCAGATCATGGAACTGATGACCAACTACGGGCCGATGGATATTTTGTGGCTCGATGGGGGATGGGTGGCCAAAAAGCCCAAAAGCGCCATCGAGAGTGCATACATGGGCATGCTGAAAGGGACTGAAAACGGCTACATCAAAACACGCGTCATCAGCCAGGATATCAGAATGGACGAGCTGGTTGAGAAGGTGCGGGAAAAGCAACCCGGTCTCATTGTGGTGGACCGCGCCGTGCACGGGAAAAACCAGAATTATCTGACCCCCGAAAACCGCGTACCTGCCATAACGCTGCCCTATCCATGGGAATCGTGCATTATTTCGGGCGGTGGATGGTCATACACCCCCAATGCACGCTATATGAGCTCCAACAAGAGCATCCATGTGCTCATCGATATCGTAGCCAAAGGAGGCAACCTGTTGCTCAATGTCGCACCGGGACCCGACGGTACCTGGCAGCAGGGAGCCTACGATCTTCTGAAGGATTATGGCGAATGGATGAAAGTGAACTCGGAGGCGATTTACAACAGCAAGCCGCTGGCGCCTTACAAGGAAAACAACATCTGTATGACTCAGCAGGATAATGGCACGACTTATTTCTTTTACATGGCCAAAGAAGGTGAACCTATGCCGGCAGAGATCGTCGTTACCTCGCACCGGCCTGCAAAAGGCGCTGTGGTTACCATGCTCGGAGGCAGAAGGCTGAAATGGAAAAAGGATGGGGATGGCTTTAAGGTGTTCATCTCGTCATCACTCCGTAAAAATCCACCCTGCGACCATGCCTGGACGATAAAGGTGTCGAAAGTAGTGGAGTAGGATTGTCATGAGAAAATAGCCTTTTTTTCATGGATTTGAGTGATAATGGGTGTATTGGGCCATTCGTGCATTCGTGGCAACGGATCAATTAAGAATTACAAATCAAGAATGAATGGCATAAGTCTGATCCCATAAAACACGGGCATTCCAGTTACACGCAAAAAAGCCCCCGGGGCCCATGACCCCGGGGCTGGAATTTCCATGAAAAATTACCTATTCTTCAAGTGCGGCAATGCCGGGGAGGGTCTTGCCTTCCATGTATTCGAGCAGTGCGCCACCCCCTGTTGAAACATAGCTTACCTTGTTGCCATATCCGAGCTGGTTAATCGCTGCGGCACTGTCGCCACCGCCGATCAGTGAGAAGGCACCTTTTTCAGTTGCCTCAACCACTGCGTCAGCCACCTCTTTGGTGCCATTGGCAAAATTGGACATTTCAAATACGCCCATCGGGCCGTTCCACAGGATGGTCTTTGATGCGAGGATCACCTTTTTGAAATCTTCCACGGCTTTTGGTCCGATGTCGAGGCCCATGTATCCGTCTGTGATGTGCATGTTGTCGGCGATCTCGATGTTGGCGTCGTTGGCGAATTTGTCGGCTGTTACCGAGTCGATGGGCAGCACGAGGCGTACACCTTTATTTTTAGCTTTTTCAATAAGAGACAGTGCCAGGTCCAGCTTATCTTCTTCGCAGAGCGATGCGCCGATGCTGCCACCCTGCGCCTTGAAAAATGTGTAGGCCATGCCGCCGCCGATCAGCAGGTTGTCCACTTTGTCGAGCAGATTTTCGATCAGCAAGATTTTATCGCTGATCTTGGCCCCGCCCATGATAGCTGTCAGCGGTTTTTCACCTGTGCGCAGCACCTTGTCTGCATTTTTCAGTTCTCTTTCTATTACATAACCGGCAATTTTATCATCAAAAAATTGTGCAATGACAGCCGTGGAAGCGTGAGCTCTGTGCGCAGTGCCGAAAGCATCATTGACCCATACAT